>CAXUFU010000069.1:0-9576 GCA_964250275.1 uncultured Chthoniobacterales bacterium
CACTACGCCCGAGTTCGGGATAGAGAGTTTGCGGGAGATGCGCAGCAGGCCGTTATCCAGGACAGCGACTCCACCGGCCCCGCCGCCTGAGCCACCTCCGACGACGACATAGTTAGATTCTGTCCAAACCGTGCCGGTGTTGTAGACCAGCAGTTCGCCGACCGACCCTGTTTTGGTCCCCAACTGCAACCCCGCGCTCTGGACCGTGGCGCCCTGGTCGGCTGCCAACTCGCCGCTGCCGATTGCGCCCACGATGGCCGGGCCGCTGAAAGTCAGTGCGCTGCCGCTGCCATCCACGTAAATCTCGCCCACGGCACCCGCGCCGTTGCCGAGCCCGACATTTTGCGAGGGTCCTCCCGTCAGAGATAATTGCCCGCCGGAGTCCACCGTCACCATCCCATGACCCGTGGAAGCAGCAAGAGAACCGTTGCCGCCGACAAAGAAACTACCGCTGGCGCTCATGGTGCCGGTGTTCGTGCTGAACGTGGGATCCGTGTAGACGTATAACTGGCCGGTGCCTTGATTGCCGATGGTCGCGGAGCCGCCCAAGGTAAGCCCATTAGTTGCGGCAACCTGAACACTCCCGCCGGAGCCGGCTTGGCTGCCCAGTTCCAGGGGCACGCCGGCCGCAATCTGCACCGTGGAGCCGGAAAATATTTGCAAGTTGCCCGAGCCGGCTTCGCCGACGTGCAAAAGGGCGCCGGTGCCTGAAAGCTGCATCGTCGAGGAAGCAGAGAGCTCCAAGTTGCCTTGGCTGCCGGCGTCCGCCCCCAACCCAATCATTGCCCCGTTGGCATTCAACGACGAATTTTGGTCGAGGCTGACGAACGCGGAACTGCCGCTCGCCAGGCCGATGGCTACCTCTTGTTGTCCCGTGAACGTGATGCCGCAACCCGCTTCGAGGGTAAGGTAAACGTCCGTGGAGCTGGCGCCGATGACAGCGCCCGTGCCCGCGTTCACTTGCAACTGGCCGCCGTTGGACATCATGTTTTGGCCCAAAGCGCCGGGGCAATCCAGATCCAGGCCGCCGGCTTTCAGCACGGCACCGTCGGAGATGATCATGGAGCCGGCGCCGAAGCTCCCGCTCGAACCCGGAGTGGCGAATACTTTGCCCGCAACCGTGACGGTCGTCCCCGCGCCGTCTAGATCAGCGATGGCTCCGCCGCCGGCCAAACCAGCCGGGCTGCCGTAGAGGAGTAGATTGCCGCCGACCGAAAACGCGGCGCCGTTGGTTACCATCGCGCCCTGGCCGTCGTACTCGACCGTTCCTGCTGTGGTCACAGCGGAACCGGCGCCATCGCAGAAGGTAATCCCCGAAAGTCCGTTATTGCTCTGGATGCTCTCCGCTTTCAGGGTGCCGCCGCTAGAGGGGCCGCCGTTGAAGTTCATCAATGCGCCGTCGACCGTCAAGGTGCTGCCCTGGCCCGAGATGCTGCCTTCACCCTCCGCAAGCGTGTTGCCAATAGTCACCGAACCGCCGCCGCTCACGTCAAAGTCCGGGTCGTAGTCGCTGTCGACGCTGCCGGCGGTGAGTTGACCGCCGATCACCGCAATCAGCCCGGAATTGGAACCTGTCACTATGCCAATAGAACCGGCGGTCAACGTGCCGCCGGTCAGCAAAATGTCGTCCACCGTGTTGCACGAGAACGTGCCGTTGAGCCCGCCGCCCTCAGACGCATCTGAAGTGAGCATGCCAACGCTGCCTCTGCCGCTCAAGATCGTCTCCCGGGGGATGTTGGCCTCATCGCCTCCGCCAGGAGGCCCCTCCATATTAGTCGTCGTAGGGTCGGAATCGTCAAACCAGTTGGGGCTGTCGAAATCGCCGGTAGAGCCACCAGCCCACTGGTAGATGTCCGCCCGAGCCGGCGGAGCGAGGAGCAGGATGAGCAACGGCAAGCAGAGCGCTCCCAAAAGCGCAGGCACGGAGGATTTGATTTTCATAAGCGAGGCCGATACGCCGATCGGGGTACGATCCTGGCGGCGGGCACAAGCGTAACAACGAAAGGTTTCTTCGCGCCATACCTAGTATTAGGTATTGCCTTCGGCTTGGATGTGTGCGCGTCGCGGCTGCGAAAGCGCTCCGGCAGCCCCGCACCGGTCAGATCAAGCAGCTCAGTCGGGATTGATCCGCCGTACGAGGCTCCCGAGATCATCGCCGGAGGGCTTGCAGACGGTGGGCGAGCCAATGGGGCAAGACAACACCGTCCGGCTGCCGGTGACATCAAACAAAACGCCCGGCTCGTCTTGAAACGAGCCGGGCGTTCGGAAGTCGCCGTGGAGCGAAGATCGAAAATCAAGCCATCAGCCTGCGGCGCATACCAAAGGCCACTGCCACCATACCAATGCCCAGCAGAGTATACGTGGCCGGCTCAGGCACGACAAACTCAAATTCCTCGCCACCGATAAAGTTGCCCGTGCCGGCACCCGCCGTAGGGCTGGCATTGTTGAACTGCAAAGCGTAATATTCGGAGGACAACGGAGTCGTCAAATTGTAGAGAGTGTAGTTGTCGTTGGACGTGTTGGTGATAGTCAGCGTCTCCATGGTGGTGAAATTACCTGCTGACGGAGCGCTCACCAGACGCCCGGAACCTGCCGTCCCCCCGGTCGGGCCGTATGCAACCTGTAGGGGGGCCGCCGTGATGTAGGCGTTATACTGGCTCAGAGTGAACGTGTAGATGTTGATCGTGCCCGTGAAATTCATGCCACCGTTGCCGGCAATCACGTTTTGGGCGTAGCCAGCGCCGGTCACTGCGTAAGTTGATCCCAGATCGAACGCCACCACAGGAGCGTAGTCGTTATTCGTCGGAGCGGTCGTGGTGCTATTGTTGTAGCCGTCAAAAACGTCCGGCCCGCCGGTCTGGGGGATGGTGCCATTTCCAGTATCACTGCCGACGACTGGCGTACCGTCGAACATGTTGGCCGCGCTCCGGTTCTGCGTATTTTGCGACGATTCGTAAATGGTACCGGTCGGTTTCAACAGCATCTGGGCGTGCACGGTACCGATGTTCGCTTCGAGGAAGGAGGCGGCGGCTGCCACAATCGTGAAGCTGATTTTAGTACGGGAACTAGAGGAGAATCGATTCATATGGGTCCTGAGCGACTAGAATGGAGGATGGTAACGCGGTTCTCGAGCAGCGACTGGTGCCGCAACCCCTTGGTGTTAGCAATTGTGGATGTAGGGCGTCAACAAGTATTCGCTGCGGCTAGCGAATTATTTTTAAAAACCCCCTGCGCCCCAGGAGTCTTGCTGTCGGAAAACACCCAAGGCGGTGAAACCGCGGTTGTCGGGGGACGGCTCGGAGTTGATCGCGATCTGGGTTTTTCGGGCGACTGATTGGCCTTGGTTCACGGCGCCAGCGCCGAAAGTCTCTGCCGCAAAGCAGAATATTGCTGGCATTCGGCCCGTTTTTCCGTTAGATCAGGCAATGAGCCAAACAGTCACTGCCGCCCCCGTCGCCCAGCCCGAAGACGCCAAGTACGCCGGGCGTCCGGACCCGATCATCCGGATCGATCTTCCCGCGGGTTCCATTTACTGCACGCTGTTTCCTGACGCAGCGCCCAAGCACGCGGAGCGCATCCTCAAACTGGCTGCAGAAGGCTTCTACAACGGCATCCGCTTCCATCGCATCGTGCCGAACTTCGTCGCCCAGATCGGCGATCCCAAGTCCAAGGAAGGCGTCGACAAGCCCGGGGTCGGCAGCGGCGGCTCGAAATACGGCAACCTGCCGCTCGAAGTCAACCGCGCTTACAAGAACGTCCGGGGCAGCCTCGCCATGGCGCGCACCAACGACCCGCATTCGGCTAACAGCCAATTTTACATCGTGCTCAAAGACGCGCCGCACCTCGACATGCAGTACACGGTTTTCGGCCAGGTAATCGAAGGCGGAATGGATATCGTCGACAAGCTCAAGGTGGGCGATCCGATGTACGTGTTTATCGTCAAGCAGTAGTCGCCGGGAACCGAGTCTTTTACGCGCTCATGGCGGCTCCGGAGGCTTTCCAGGGATCGAAAGTCCTGATCCTGGACTTTGGCTCGCAATACACGCAGGTCATCGCGCGCCGGGTGCGCGAGTGCCAGGTCTACTCGCAGATCGTCCGCTTTGATACGCCGGCGGCTGAGCTCGGCGCGATGGGAGCGCGCGGGATCATCCTGTCAGGAGGACCGGCCAGCGTTTACGCGGAGGGTGCGCCGCGGCCCGACCCCGGGTTGTTCGAGCTGGGTCTGCCGGTGTTGGGCATCTGTTATGGGCTGCAGCTCATGGGGTACCAACTGGGGGGCAAGGTTGAAGGCGACAAGCGCCGCGAGTACGGCGCCGGCCATCTGGAGGTGCAGGCGCGGGATTGCCCGCTGTTCACGGGCTTGAATGACAAGCTCGACGTCTGGAACAGCCACGGCGACCGGTTCAGCGCTTTGCCGCCGGGCTTTCGCAGCGTGGCACGCACGGAGAACTCGGATTTCGCCGTGATCGAGCAGCCGGAAAAACGCCTGTATGGGCTCCAGTTCCACCCGGAAGTGGCGCATACGCCGCAGGGGCGCGAGATCATCCAGAATTTTCTCTTCCGCGTCTGCGGCTGCGCGCCGGATTGGACAATGGGATCGTTCATCGAGCAAACGTGCGCGGAGATCCGCGAAAAAGTCGGCGCCGAGCAGGTCATCTTGGGCCTCAGCGGAGGGGTGGATTCATCGGTGGCGGCGATGCTCCTGCACGCGGCCATCGGCGATCAGCTCACGTGCATTTTCGTCAACAACGGTTTGTTGCGCGAAAACGAAGCGGAAGCCGTGCAACGGTTGTTCGGCGAAAATTTTCATATCCGGCTCAAATACGTGGATGCGTCCGCGCGTTTCCTCGAGCAGCTCGCCGGCGTGACCGATCCCGAACGCAAGCGCAAGATCATCGGCAACGAGTTCGTGCAGGTCTTCGAGGAAGCGGCGCGGGAGTTGTGCGAGGGCACCGGCCAGGCGCGGCATCGTTTTCTCGCCCAGGGCACGCTGTACCCGGATGTGATCGAGAGCGTCTCGATCTCCGGCAACCCGGCGGCGCTGATCAAGAGCCACCATAACGTCGGTGGATTGCCCGAGAACATGCGCTTCGAGTTGATCGAACCACTCCGCCAACTGTTCAAGGACGAGGTGCGCCAGGTCGGCTTGCAACTCGGTTTGCCCAAGCCGGTGGTGCTGCGGCAACCCTTCCCGGGACCGGGCTTGGCGGTGCGCATTCTGGGCGAGGTCACGCCCGAACGGCTGCGCATCCTGCGGGACGCGGATACGATTGTGGTCGATGAAATGAAGGCGAGCGATTGGTATTATCGCGTCTGGCAATCTTTCGCCGTCCTGCTGCCGATCCGGTCGGTCGGCGTGATGGGCGACGAACGGACTTACGATTACACGATCGCGTTGCGAATCGTGGAAAGCCAGGATGGTATGACGGCTGACTGGGTGCGTTTGCCGCACGAGCTGCTGGCGCGGATCTCGAGCCGGATCAGCAACGAGGTTCAGGGCGTGAACCGGGTTTGCTATGACATCTCGAGCAAGCCTCCCAGCACGATAGAGTGGGAGTGAATGGTTCGGCCGGCAGTACGCGGGCAGCGCCGCGACTCATCCCCCGGCGTCCGAGGCGAAGTCGATGGAAAGTTGTGCGCCATCGTCTTCACGCCGCTTCCATGATGATCCTGCCTGTACAAAAATGTGTTTTGTCACAGAAGAAGTTCTTGACCCGAAGGGCAGTTCTTCCCATACTCCGCCCGTTTTAACAAACGCCCCTTAGCAGAAAAGTGTCTTTAAAGCAGGCGGAGTGCCATACGTACAACCAAGCAACCGACCATGACCACTGATCTGACTTCCTCATTTCTTCCTACGCGCCGCGGCGGCGCCCGCCTGCTGGTTTTACTCGGCCTGGCCGGTTTGGCCAGCTTGCCGTCATCACGTGCTGCTGCTCCCGGTCTGGACGGGGTAGACCCGGGGGACACGTTCGACGTTGAAGCCGTCGGTTATAACCAGGCAGATGTGTCGGGCGACACGTATCTGATCTATCCCATCGTGGATGCAACTTTTGGCGCCGACACGACTTTTACGAATCGCGGTGTGGGTGGCCAGAGTGTCACCGTGAGTTCGGTACAGTCGGTTTCGGGCAATACCACGACAGACTATTTTTTTGTGAGTGTGCCGACCAACTTTGTTCCAGCCGGTACGGTTGACAATAACGGCAATGTTATCGACGCCATCGATTTCGGGATTGGCATCGAACTCGGCGGGTCGGACGCGGTGAATTTCGACGCGGCGGTCATTCCTGGAACGGTCACGGGGTCCGCTACATTTTTGGAGGGGGGTATGGTCACTTCCATCCCAATCGATCAGAGTCCGACTTTTTCCGATGGGAATACAGCCTTTTCGGACGAGCCGGGAATTACATCGAGCGCGCCTGGCCAGGCCATCTCCAGCTACGATGTCACGGGTTTCAGCGTTACCGTGAGCTACATCTCGGTGCCGGAGCCTTCGACGGTTGCCACGATGCTGCTCGGTGGGGCTGGTCTGGTTTGGCTCGCGCTGCGCCGCCGCCAGGTTGGCGCGTAGCCTTGGGGCTCTGCTCTCCAAACCTCGTTTGCACGGCCCGGCGTCTGCGTGACGCCGGGCCTTCTTTTTGCGCCGGTCACCACTTATCCTGTTGCGATGCGACGCGCCATTTATCCCGGCAGTTTCGATCCCGTCACCAACGGGCATCTGGATGTGATCGAGCGCGCCGTGAAACTGTTCGATGAAGTCATCGTGGCAATCGCGGTCAACAGTCAGAAGACGCCGCTGTTCAGCCTGGCAGACCGGCTGCGGCTGCTGCAACTCGAGACGGTCACGCACGGTGCCAAGGTCCGGGCCGTGCCGCTGGAGGGTTTGCTCGTCGAATACGCCCGCCGGGCCGGCGCGAGCGCGATCATCCGGGGCTTGCGCGCGGTTTCGGATTTCGAGTTTGAGTTTCAGATGGCGCTGATGAACCGAAAGCTGGAAGCGAATGTAGAAACGATCTTCCTCATGCCCAAGGAGGAATACACGTACCTGAGCTCGCGCATCATCAAGGAAATCGCGCGGCTGGGTGGCGATGTGGCCGGCTTCGTGCCAAGTTCCGTGGTCGCCGCTTTGCAGGCGAAGTATCCCCAACCGCCACCATGAAAATTTACGTGCGCCAGATCCCACCGGACGGCCTGCACCTGGAAGGCGAGGAGACCGACGATATCCTGCAGCTCGAGGATCCGGCGGCTGTCCGGGCGCTGAGCCCGTTGCGCTACGCGCTGGAGATCGGCCTTTCCGAAGGCGGTCTGTGGGCGAGCGGCAGGCTGGAGATGGAGCTCGAGCTGCAATGCGTGCGGTGCCTGGAAATGTTTCCTTATCCGGTGCGGGTGGAGGACTTCGCTCTGCAGATAGACCTCGCCGGCGAGGAAATGATCGACTTGACGCCGCTGCTGAGGGAAGATATTCTCCTCGCCTTGCCCTTCTACCCACGGTGCGATTGGTCGGGCGAGAGAATTTGTCCCGCTGCTCTGCCAGCGCAGGAGAACGCAGGCCGTCCCGAGCAAAGCGATGCGAATGGCCATGTTCCGTCCTCGGCGTGGCAAACGCTCGACCAACTGAAAACCCCGTCCAAGTAGCTTAGCTCGCCGTCCGAACCGCCTGAAAGGAACTGTTGTCCCATGGGAGTCCCCAAACGCAAAACTTCGAAGATGCGCCTGCGCACTCGCCGCGCCGCCAACCGCTGGCACGCTCCGCAGCTCGGCCGTTGTCCGCAGTGCAGCAGCCGGGTGCTGCCGCATACTGCTTGCAAATCCTGCGGTTATTACAACGGCCGCCAGGTGCTGACGATCGAGGCGTGACACTCCGGAGCCTGGCAGGCACGAGGCTCGCGAGTTGCCGGCAGACGACACGGTCGCACTCGGAGCATTTTGCCGGCGTGCAGGCCCTACCCGGCGTTCTTGAGTTAAGAGCGGGTAAATTTTACGCGCTGAGAGATGAGGGTCGCGCTTGATGCGATGGGCGGGGACTTTGCTCCGCGTAACATTGTCGAAGGGGCGGTGCTCGCCCTGGCCGAGTACGAACATTTGACGCGGCTGTTTCTGGTCGGCGATGAAGCGGCGGTCACGGCCGAGCTGCGCCGGCTGGATTGCAGCGATCCCCGCGTGGTGGTCGTTCACGCCAGCCAGGTTGTGGACATGACCGACGAGGCAATCTCGTCGGTGCGCAAGAAAAAGGATTCGTCGATCAGCCGCGCCGTTGATCTGGTCAAGAAAGGCGAGGCGGAAGCCATTGTCAGTGCCGGGCACACCGGTGCCGCGGTGGCAGCGAGCACGATCAAGCTGCGGTTGCTGCCGGGCATCGAACGCGCCGGGATCGCCACCACCATTCCGACCGAGAGCAATCTTTTCGTCCTGATCGACGCCGGCGCCAACCCGGACGCCAAGCCCATCCACCTGCTGCAATACGGCATCATGGGTTCGGTGTATTCGAGCCACGTGCTGGGCTATCCACACCCGCGCATCGGGCTGATGAGCATCGGCACCGAAGACAACAAAGGCAGCGAGTCGACCAAGGAAGTTTTCAAGATGCTGCGCTCGAGCGGCCTGAATTTCACCGGCAATATCGAAGGACACGATCTATTTGAGAACCCGGTGGAAGTGGTTTTGTGCGAAGGATTTGTTGGCAATGTGATGCTCAAGAGCTGCGAGGCGCTGGCACACGCCATCTTTTCCTGGCTGCGCCATGAACTGAAGAAAACGCCGGTGCGCATGGCCGGCGCGGCGTTGGCCCGGGGCGCTTTTCAGGCCATCGGCAAGAAGACCAACGCGGACGAATACGGTGGCAGTTTGCTTTTGGGAGTGGACGGCATCTGTATTATCGCTCACGGTTCGAGTTCGAAGGTGGCGATCAAAAACGCCATCCGCGTGGCGCTCGAAAGCATTGCGCACCAGATCAATCCGCACATCGTCGAAGAGGTAAATCGCTATTATGCCCAGTCGCCCGGACCTCAACTCACGTCCCAGCCGGCCTGAGGAGGGCACGGCGTCGCGGCCGGAGGGTGTCTCGCTTTTGGGCACGGGCAGCTATACGCCCCAGCGCGTGCTCACCAACGCGGAGATGGAGCGCATGGTGGATACCTCCGACGAGTGGATTACCGCCCGCACAGGCATCAAGGAACGCCACATCGCGGCCGAAGGCGAGCAAACCAGTGACATGGCCTCGGAAGCGGCGCGGGCGGCGCTGGGGCAGGCGGGCGTTGGCGTACTGGATCTCGGCTTGATCCTGGTCGCGACGGCTTCGCCCGACATGCTTTTCCCTTCGACGGCCTGCCTGGTGCAACGCAACATCGGCGCCCACCGCGCGGCGTGCATGGATATCTCCGCGGCGTGTTCGGGTTTTCTGTACGCGCTGGAGCTGGCCCGGCAGATGATCCTGGGCGGCGGCGTCCGGTTTGCGCTGGTCATCGGCGCGGAAAAACTCAGCGCGTTCCTGAACTGGTCTGACCGCAACACCTGTGTGCTCTTCGGCGACGGCGCCCGCGCCGTGTCAGCCATAAGCTTCGCGTTCATGACCATCCT
>CAXUFU010000070.1:0-9562 GCA_964250275.1 uncultured Chthoniobacterales bacterium
GGAGATGTCCGGCGCCATCAGCGAGATCGCCCGGCACACGATGACCAAGGATTTTCGGCACATCGATTCCAGCAAGGCCAAGGTCATCCTGATCGAGGGCTCGCCGCACATCCTGGGCGCTTACCCCGCGGACCTCGTCGCGAGCGCCAAGCGGCAACTGGAAAGTAGCGGAGTACAGATCCACGAGGGCGTGCAGGTGACCAACGTCACGGCCGAAGGCGTCGAGGTGAAAGGCGGCCGCTTCATCCCGGCGCGAACGGTGATCTGGGCCGCGGGCAACGCGGCCTCACCGCTCGGCAAAACGCTTGGCACCCCCCTGGACAAAGCGGGCCGCGTCGTCGTCAACGAGGACCTGACCATTCCCGGGCACCCGGAGGTGCAGGTTATCGGCGACATGGCTTGCTTCACCCACCAGACAGGCAAGCCCTTGCCCGGCGTCAGCCCCACGGCCATGCAGATGGGCCGGCACGCGGCGCGCAGCATCCTGGAAACCATCGCCGGCGGCCAGCCTATGAAATTCCATTACGTGGACAAGGGCACGCTGGCCACCATCGGGCGGAACAAGGCCGTGGCCGACCTTCCGTACAACATCCACCTCGGAGGACTCCCAGCCTGGGTCATCTGGGCCTGCGTCCACATCTTCTATCTCATAGGCTATCGCAGCCGTTTTGCCGTGATGGCGGAGTGGGCTTGGAACTACTTCTCCTTTTATCGTGGCTCCCGGTTGATCACGGGCGAACGCAACGGCGAGTACGCTTTGCGCCATCCACAAGCCGGCAGCGAAATCGCCGCGCGCCGCAACTCGGAAGCGGTGCATAACTGACACCGGCACAAGCCGCCTTTCGCTGGAAAATCGTTCTCTCCCGCGCGGAGGTGTTTTCCCAGCCTATCCTCTCACGCGACTTCCAGGACGATTTTGCCCTGGATGTGCCCACGGGCAGCTCGGGCGTGGGCCTTTCCCGCATCCGCCAGCGGAAACGTGCTGTCGATGGCCACTCGCACCGTCCCTGCATCGAGCAAGCGCCCGAGTTCCGCGAGCTGCGGGCCGTTCGAGCGCACCTGGGTCATCGAGACGGTGACCCCCAGCTTCGCGGCTTCCTCGGGATCGGAGAAGCCCAGGAACACCGGGTACAACGCGCCCCCACGTTTGAGCGTGCGCAAAAAACGACCCGTGCTAGGAGTGCCCAGGGTATCAAGGACGAGATCAACGTCCCGTACGACTTCCTCGGGAGGACTCTTGGTGTAGTCGATGAACTCGTCGGCACCGAGGTCGCGCAGGAACGACTCGTGCGTGCCTGATGCCACCGCGATGACACGCGCCCCCTTCCATTTTGCCAGTTGCACCGCGAAGTGCCCCACGCCACCCGCTGCGCCGTTGATGAGCACCGTCAGGCCATGGAGCGGCCTCGGGCGATGTAGTTCCGCTTGCAGCGGGTTCGGATGATCATGTCCAAGCTCGATGAGGAACTGCCAGGCGGTGAGTCCCGCCATCGGCGCGCCTGCGGCATGCACGTGATCGATGCCAGCGGGCTTGAGCGCGAGGTCGGACGCAGGCGCGGCGACATATTCGGCGTAGGCTCTACTTGCCCCGAAGCTAGGAAAGCGAAGCATCCCGAAAACTTCATCGCCGAGGCAGAAGCCATGGACATCCGCGGCGCAAGCCTCGACCACGCCTGATACATCGGTCCCCGGAATGGCGGGCAAGGGCACCGGCGGCCGCCACTCAGGAGGAAGCATCTTATACCCGTCGCGCAGGTACCAATCTGGGGGATTGAGGCTCACCGCCCGGACGTGCACGAGCACCTCACCCGGCTTTAGCTCGGGGATAGCTATCTGCTCGTAACGCAGTACCTCAGGACCACCGAACTCGTGTAACTGAATCGCCTGCATGGGTTTTGTTGACAAGAGGCCTTCTGTTTTTCACGGCCCTGAGTTAAGATTTTCCGGAACGGTTCTCCGATTATACGGAGCACCGATCCGATTGTCAAGCGTGTCACATGCGAGCCGACGCGAAAAAGAACTACGAACACCTACTCGCCGTCGCGCGCGCCGTCGTCATCGAGGACGGCGCCAACGCGTCGCTGCGCGAGATCGCCCGCAAAGCGGGGGTCGGACTCGGCACGCTGTATCGTCACTTCCCGACGCGTGAGGCGTTGCTCGAGGCCTTGCTCCGCGCCAGCTTCGACGAGCTGACTGCCAGGGCCGGCGAACTCGAAACTTTGGACTCACCCGAGAATGCTCTCGTGTCGTGGCTGCGCGAAGCCGTTGCCGTCGCGCACAACCATCGCGGCGTGGTGGCTTCGATGATGGCGGCCATTGCGGACGCGGATTCCGCCCTGCATGCTTCGTGCGTGACGATGCGCGCGGCAGGGACGCGGCTACTTGCTCGCGCCCAAGCAGAGGGCCTGGCGCGGACCGACATCAATGGCACCGACCTGTTCGCGTTGGTCGGAGCGCTTGCGTGGCTCCGCGACCAGCCGTCGCTCACGCCGCGGGCTGATCATCTCTTCGCTGTGATCGCGAGTGCGATTTTGGGGCATCGCGCAAGCAGCGATGGCCAGGGAAAGCGTCACCCTCGGGCTCGCCGCTGAAGGGTTTGAGGATCCTCCGTCTTGCACCGGCGTCAGTGATATATTTTTCGGAGGTAATGCTGCTAAGATCAGCGCGTTTCAGGTTGTAGGGCGGGCGCTTCCTTGTCATTCCCCAAAACGGCTTCGCCCTGACCGGTAGCCCTCAACGAGCGTCGCCAGCCGGGTCGTTGGTTGCCCAAGGCTGCTGACAAGATGGCAGCGAAGGTCGCGCTGCGGTATACATGGACGGATGAACGAACCTACCGATGAGCAGATGGCCAAAATCGGCGCTGCTTTCGACGCCTTCACGCGCCGACATAAATTGGCCGATGCCAGTGGAGTCGAAAGGCCGTTCAATGAACTCGACAAGCAGGTTTTGCTGTTTGCCGCCGACCACCCTGGAGGCGGGCCTTCAGACGTTGCGCGTTTCCTGGCAGTACCGAACACCACGATCTCGTCTGCGACGGATCGCCTGGTGAAACGAGGTCTGTTGGACCGGGATCGGACCGAGGAGGACCGTCGGGCGATCTCGCTGCGGCTGTCAAAGGCCGGCGAAGCGGCGGTGGCGGCGTTACGGGAAGTCAACCAAGGACTCTACCGAATGATGCTTGGGCGGCTTTCCCCGAGCGAAAGGGAACAATTCATCGCAATTATTACGAAAATCGTATATTCCGACGATTGAATGATGTCTGGGTCGCATTACCTTTGATGGTCAAGCGGTCGCTCGATGGCGCTTGGCAGCAGGACGAAATCTATGACTGCGAACCCCGATAGCTCTAGCGACCCTTTGCCGCCGCGGCAGACGGTGATCATCACGGGCGGCAATTCCGGTCTCGGCTATGCCTGCGCGAGTGCGTTACTCGCAGCGTCTCCGCCGTGGCACGTCGTCATTGCCTGCCGCGATCCGTTGCGTGCGCAGACTGCGGTTGAGACGTTGCGCAAGTCCGCGGTGCCCAGCGCGAAGGTTGAAGCGATGGATCTCGATCTCGCATCCCTTGCATCGATCCGCGCCTTCGCGGCGAAGCTGGACGGCAAACTGAAAGTGGCAAGTCTCCCTCCGCTACATGGCCTCGTCTGCAATGCCGCCGTGCAAGGGGCAAAGACGTTCACCGTCGACGGCTTCGAGACGACTTTCGGTGTTGGTCATCTTGGGCATTACCTGCTCGTCAACCTGCTCTTGCCGCTGATGGAAAAGCCGGGTCGCATTGTCGTCGTGGCCAGCGGCGTGCATGCTCCTGCGGAGCTGGCGAAGGTGCCGGCCAGCGCCGGCGTGCCCGTGCCTGCCTGGAACACGCCTACGGCGCTGGCCAAGGGCGAACTCGGTCCGAAAGCGGCAAACGACGACGCCGGGGCGGACCGTGGTCGGCGCTACTCCACCACGAAGCTCGCCAACGTCTATTTCACCTACGGCCTCGCGCCACGGCTGCCCGCAGGGATCACGGTCAACGCCTTCGACCCCGGCCTGATGCCGGGAACCGGACTTGCCCGCGAATATCCCGCGCTCGCTCGCTTTGCATGGCACGCCATCATGCCGAGACTGATCCCGCTGCTGCGGTTGGTCCTAGTCAAGAACATCCATACACCCGAGGAGTCCGGCTCCGCCCTCGCGCGGCTCATCGTTGACCCGGCGCTGGCCTCTACCAGCGGAAAGTATTTCGAGGGCTTGCGCGAGATTCCGTCTTCGGTCGATTCGTACGACGAGAGGCGAGCAGATGAGCTTTGGAGGGATAGCGCCACCCTCACAGGGATAGCGTCGCTTCGATGAGTATGCACCTGCTCGGGGTCGGTACATAGAACGTGCCCAGATTAGCAGTTTGTCGGAATAAGGATGTGTCAAAACCCTCCTTTATTTGCCCCGAAGCAACCACCTCCGGCAAGAAGTGAGCGTCAGTGACGCAGGAGTTTGCCCAAAACTCGTCTCACAAATCAACGTGTCATTTTGTTGAAGTGAGTTGAGTTTCTGACACCGCTCGCCCGTGACTCTCACGGCAATTTGGGGAATGACAAGGGCGCTTCCCCCTGCCGATGGGGATAGCGCCATTCCCGGTAGGCGAAGCGCCCGCCCTACAGTTCCAGGCAAGGGTATTCGTTCCTCCTCATGCTCTTGCTGGAGATGCAAGAACCATCGGCGGCACGAGTATGGTACTCCCGGTAACGATCAGGAGAACACGCACAGGCCGCGATTAGGATGTCCGGCGCCTTTTCCGGAGTTTGCTTTGAGTCGCCTCGGACCCTTGCCGCTTCAAGGTTTGCCAGACGTCGCTTTTTGGATCCACTCTTGAACGATATCCTCGGCTCCAGGATCTCCCATGTGCCGACGGTCGCCCCGGGCAAGTAAGTCTTTTTTGTGGTCGGACATACCGACAATAAAACTGTCTTCAATGGGGAAGATGGAGTCCTCCATCCCGTTCACCACGAACATCCGGCAGCTTGGCTGGTCCAGCACGCCGGAGGCGAGCAGGCTGAACTTGCCCGCGTCAGCCGCATAATTCTCGATGGCATTAGCTCCCCGGTATCCGAACTTGTACGCCAACGCATCAGCCAGGGCGAAGGGGTACTCCATCTGGTTTTGCGCGCCGATCCACCCGGCGTCGAACATGTGATGGCAGCCGCCGCCTTGTGCCACCACCGCGAAGAGGCGGTCGGCATGCGTGTGCGCAATCCGCATGGCATAGTAGCCGCCTGTGCTGACGCCGCGCGCCACGATCCGGCTCGTATCGAAAGCGTAGGTCGTTGCCTGGGCATCCACCCAATCGAAGACGCTGCTCATGAGCCGGTCTGGTGAGGCCGGATCGTTGGGAGCCGCAGGACAATCGCCGGTCCCCGGGATCTCAAAGCTGAGGGTGGCGAATCCGCGGTCGACGTGGTTTTGCGTGCGGAAAGTATGGTCGGTTTTATAAGCGTCCAACCCGCAGATGAACAACAGCACAGGCCAGCCGTTTTCCGGCTTGTTGCCGGCAGGCATGCGCAGATAGGCCTGGATCGGCACCTTGCGATCACCGGCCGATTCGTCCGCGCGCGTGAATGGGATGTCCACCGGGACGCTCGGAGGGTTCAGGTGTTGCCCGCCTTTGACGTAGGCCGCCTTGCCCCGTCCCCACGCTTCCTGGCTCGTGGGAGAGCGGTTGATCGGGAACCGCGCGATGCGGTAGACGGCCGCGGCTCGCAGGTAGAGGTCCCGCGCTTGCGAGGGATTGCCTTCTCCTTCGGCTTGCTCTGCCATCGCGGCCAACTTTTCCGCCACGGGAAAAAAGGGCTTCGCGTATTGGTCGGGTTGGTAGAGAAACTCGGGGCGGTCGCCCGACACCCGAGCCAGCTCGGCAAAGATCGGCTCGAAGTCCTGGATGTTGCCGTCGGCAAAAGGATAGATGCCTTTCGCACATGGCATGCTCCACTTTTGACTCCAGAGCGCCGAGACCGAGTCGTGGTGTACGAAGTATGGGAACCCGGACCGGAGTTGGGCCGCGGTCGACTGCACGTGGTAAGGCGGCGCGATGATAGAAGTCTTGCTTGTCATAAATGAATAGAAGGTTGCTAAGGGTTGATCTTTGGATGGGTTGAAGTTTTTGAGCACCGAATTATTTGAAGAGCCTTTCGATGACTTCCAGCGGGCCAGGCTTGATGAGCTCGGTGCGGTACTTAGGGGCGAGTTCCTCGGCTTTTTTCATGAAGGCATTCCGCGCTTCTTGGTCGAGCTTTGGCGGCGGGGTCAGGCGGGTGGCCACCGGCACGCCGACTTGCGCGAAGAACTCCTCCTGCCCAGCGGGCGCGCACAGGCACAGCAAACGCGCGCTGCCTTTGGAAGCGTTGGTGAAACTGTGCGGCGCGTTTGCCGGGATGCTCAGGGTCTCCCCGGCTCGCACCGTCGTTTTCTCGCCGCGGAAAGTCGCCTCGATCTCGCCGTCCAAGAGCATGAAGGATTCTTCAAAGTCGTGCCGATGCGGCGCCGGGCCGCCGCCCGGCGGGATGTGCATGTCGATCAAGCAGTAGCGGCCCTTGGTATCTTTGCCGGAAAGCAGGATCGTGTAGGTATCGCCGACCAGTCCGATGTGAGACAAGCTTTCGTCCGTGTCCGGCCGGGCGATCTTACAATGGCGTTGAGGATCGTCGTCCGGGATCGGAGTGCCAAGCTGGGAATTAATGGCGTGTTCGTTCACGGGGTTGATTATTGGGCTGGGAGTCGTGTTTGAGTGGTTGGGGATTATTCATGATTCGATATCCGTGCGCTCAATGTTTGCATTTGACGCACCACGACATTGGGATGCTCTTCCGGCAGGAAATGGCCGCAGTCGGCAATGGTGTCGCCGGTTGCGTCTTTGGCCACGAGTTTGACCATAGTCAGCACTTGGTCGCCCAGTCCTTTATCGCCCCCGAGCGCCACTACCGGCACTTTGACCTTGTGGCCGGTCAGCAATCCGGCGAGCGGATCGGTTTGCTTGATGCTGGTGAACGCGGCGCGGTACACGCCCATGGCCCCGAGCACTCCCTCGCGGCCGGCGAAGGTGCGCAACGTCTCTTCCACGTCCGCATCGGTAATCGCGTCGCGGCGCGCCATCGCCTTGTCGTAGAACCAGGTCAGGAACGCTCGTTCGTGTCCGACAACCAGTCGTTCGGGCACGCCCGGTGCCAGGGGCAGCACCCACCACCACATCGAGCCTTCCCGCATGGCTTCGGGCGTGTAGACGATAATCTTTTGCAGAACCGCTGAGAGCATGACGGGAGCTTCGATGTAGAGCAGGCCCGCGATTTCCTCCGGGTGGTCGGCGGCCCAGAGCAGCGCGGGCGGCGCACCCATGTCGTGCGCGGCGAGCAGAAGCGGCTTGCCGCTGCCAAAACCGATCTGGCGGACCAGCGCACGGAACTCTTCGGCCAGGGCGCGAGCGTCATAGCCGCTAGTGCCGGCGGGTTTGTCACTGTCGCCATAGCCACGCATGTCGGGGACAACCACGGCATAGCCCGCCGCGGCAAGAAGCGGCATGACCTTGCGCCATTCCAGGCTCGTGCTGAGGAATCCATGCCACAAGAGCACGGGCGGACCATCTGGTTCGCCTCCAAGCCAATAGTGCAGTCGGACGCCGTTCAGGCTGACGGCGTGACTGGCAAACCCTGAAGGAGCGGGAGTGATGGTGGCCATGTCGGATTAGCTGGTTGGCCGTGCGAAATTTTCAGAGCTTCCCGGCGATCTTGTCCAGTGGCCAGGGCAAGTCCTTCGCCCACTTCACGGCGGTCTCGCGCGCGAAATCCTCGTAGCGGCGCGGCGGATGACCGATCAGGGCGGTCAATGTCTCCAGATCACCTGCTTCCGCCGTGAAGCCGCGCTCCAGGTAGCCCTGCATCATCATGCGCAGGTCGAACGCCGACCAGGCCGGCATTTGCTGGCGTAGCTGCGTCTCGAAAGCCTCCATGTTGTCCCCGGCGTAACGGACTTCCTTGCCCAGTACCTTACTCCAGATGGCCGCGACTTCAGGACCGCCGAGCACGTCCGGCCCGTTGACGTTGTACGTCTTGCCCTGGTGTGCCGCGCCGCTCGTCAGCACGACGGCGGCGGCCTCGGCGATGTCGCGCACGTCCACCAGGGAGATGCCCGTTGGCCCCAGGGGCATCGGGTACACACCCGCGCTCTTGATCACGTCCTTGAGCTTGGCGTCGTTTTGAAAAAAATAGTTGGGCCGGATGATCGTCCAGGGCACGTCGAAGGCCTTGAGCGTTTTTTCGATGGCCACCTTGGACGCAAAGTGCGGCACGTCCGGGAATTGCTCGGCCCGGAAAACCGAGTGGTAAACCACCTGCCGGACACGATGCCTCCTGGCCAAATTATAGGCGATCAGGCCCTGGGTAAGTTCGTCGGGCACGACGGCATTGAGCAAGTAAAGCTTGTCCACGCCGTCGAGCGCCTTTTCCACCGTCTCCGGGTTGAGTAAGTTGCCCTCGGCGACCTCCACACCGGTTTTGTCCGCGTCCGCCACGGCGCTCTTTTTACGGGCGAACACCCGCACGTCCGCGCCGCGCTTGACCAATTCCTCGACCACCATGGAGCCGACCAAACCGGCCTCGCCAATTACCAGTGTTTTCATGGGAAATTTTGTTGGCTGATCGCCTGCCTCTGTTGCTGTTTTTTTCAGTGAAACTCCGCGCCGCCGTCGACGTTGATGATCTGGCCGGTGATGAACGCCGCATCTTCGGAAGCCAGGAAATAAACCGCGCCGACCAGGTCCTCGGCCTGCTCTTCCCGCCGGAGCGCGCGCGATTGCGCCGCCTGCTTGAGCGCATCGGCCGGGAAGAGCTTTTTCACCGGCGCAGTCGCCGTCAGCCCCGGCGTGACCGCGTTGACCGTGATGCCATGTTCACCCACAACCTTGGCTAACGAGCGAGTCAGGCCGATCAAGCCGGCTTTGGCGCTGACGTAAGGGCTGTTCAGCGTTTCCCCCGTAGATACTCGCGGAGCTAAAGAAAATGATCCGCCCCGCGCGGCTGGCCTTGAGCAACGGCAGCAAGCAGCGCGTCACCAGGAAGGGCCCATCCAGGTTGATGGCGATGATCTCGCGCCACTGGGCGTGGGTCACCTCCTCAAACGGAGTGAGCGGAAACCAACCGGCCGCGTTGACGAGCACGTCCACCAACTCCCACTCCGCGCGGACGCCGGCCGCGAAGTCGACGCATTGCGCCTCGTCGCTCACGTCGAGCACCGCCGTGCGGAGCCGGGACGAGCCGAGCTCCGCCTGGAGCCGGCCAAGCGCCTCCTGATCGCGGTCTGCCGCGTACACCCGCGCTCCACGGGCGAGGAAGCGGCGCACCAGGGCGCTGCCGATGCCGCCCGCCGCTCCGGTGATCACCACCGACCGGTTGGCATTCTCCTTGTGGGCCGCGGCTTGCATTTCCCAACGAAGCATGGACGGGTTGACCGGTGCAATTGCGGTTTCGGTTGTGTTTTGCGTTCATCCTTGGTATCAAACGGATCGGCGTCACCCACTCTCAAGCAGGCATCCGTTCAT
>CAXUFU010000071.1:0-9507 GCA_964250275.1 uncultured Chthoniobacterales bacterium
GTCACAGACCGCCGCTACAGCCGGAGCGGCCGCTTGATCAACGTGGCGCGCCTGGCGACGGACGCGGCTTTCGACGGTCATAGAACGCCGCTACAGCCGGAGCGGCCGCTTGATCGACGTGAACCGCAAGGCTTGCGAGAGCCGGATTTGCCGGTCGCAGACCGCTGTGACAGTCTGCCAGCCTTGGCAGGCGCGAAGTGCTCACCGTGCAAGATCCAAGCCCACAGCTTTCGTCTTGCACGGCTCCAGCCCGGATTTTAGATGTGTGGCTGCCTTGAACACCCTGCTTCCGCCCCGCTGGCGCGCCTGGCTCGCCAGCCGTTCGTTGCACGACTTTCTCTGGTTTTGCGTGCCGGGCGTGCTCGTCGCGGTCCTGGTGCGAGCCTGGCTGACTGCCTCGCTGCCGTACGGCGTTTACCACTTTGACACGCCCGATTTCCTCCAGACTCCCTACGACCTGCTGCGCGCGCATCGGCTGACGTTGCACAACAAGAAGACGTTCCTGGTCCCGATCCTGTTTACGGTTCCGTTTCTGTTGCACCTGCGCGCGCTGGTCTTGATCCCGCTCGCGCAACATCTCCTCGGCTGCCTGCTCGTCCTGATGACGGGCGCGCTCTGCCGGCTCTGGTTTGTTTTTTGGCGGTGGTGGATCGTGCCGCTCACCGTGCTGATGGCCTTGCATCCGGCCCTGCTCTGGTTTGAGCACACTCTGCTGGCGGAGGCGGATTACATCTTTTGCGTGGTCTGGCTCGCGCTCGCGGGCACCCTGTTCGTGCGCTGGCCGGGGTGGCCCTCGTTCGGCTTTCTGCTGGCCGCGCTGCTCGGCACGGCCGGCGCCCGGCCGGAGGGGCGGCTTTTCCTGGCCTTCGGTATTGCGGTGACGATCCTCGTCTACGCCCGGACCTGGCGCGCGGAACTCTCCAAGTTCATCACGCTGGCGGTCTTTTGCCCGGCCGTGCTGCTCATCACCCGCACGGCCCAGGGCGGCATTCTCCTCTACGCCTCGCTCCTGCATCTGGCGCCGGACCATTCCAAGCTCGCGCCCGATCTGATGCCCTGCCTCACCACCTTGCGCGACCAAGCCCGTGCCACCCGTGCCCAGCGTGTGCCCAACGACATCGTGCGCATGGAAAAAGCGCTCATGGACCGCATCAGCACCTACTACGGGCCGGAGCATCCGGAACGGAAGTTTGGCGGCGTCAACAGCCCGAACGGCAAGCAGATCGCCAGTTTTTGCGTGCGTCTTTCCCTCGAAATCGCGCGGCAACACCCCAGGGATCTCGTTGTCCTCGTCGCCGACCGTTTCCTGGCGCGCATCGATGACGACACCGGCGGCGAGTTCCTCGATCACGATCTGCAAACGCGCCAGTACCGCGCTCTGGAACGCGGCCTGAGCCGGAACACGGTGCTCGGCCTGGGGCTGGCGGGCGTTCCTCTCCTCACCGACGACGAAATCGCGAGCTACGTCTACGCGCATTTCGACGAGCGCCGCGTCGTCTGGTACAACACTCTGGAACACGCCTGGATGCGGGCTATCGGTCGCTGCCGTTTCCCAGGCCACGCCTACAGCGCCGAATACAAGCTGCCCGGGCTGCCGCTGTTTTACCTTTTCGCCACGATTGGCGCCATCCTTTCGCTGTTCCTGGCGGGACGCGAGTTGCGGCTTTTTCAATGGACCTTCCTGCCGGTGCTGGCCGGCGTTTGGTTCACGGTCACGCTCACCGGTGCGCTGATGCCGCGCTATCGCTTTGTGCTCGAACCTTTCTGGCTGCTGTATTTATGTTTCTGCGCCGAGGGGGTCGCCCGGCTGGGCCGCCTCTGCCTGTCTCGTTCCCACACCACCGTGCGCCCGCCGCGTTCTCCGGTCCCGCCGCAGCCTGCGGCCATCCTGCCGCCGCCATGATCGACCTCACCATCGGCATTCCCTGCTACAACGAGGCCGGGACGATCGGCAAAGTCGTGGCGGATTTCACGCACGTCTTCCCGGGCGCTCGCAGCCTGATCATCGAAAACGCCAGCACGGACGGCACCGAGCTGCGCGCGCGCCAGGCCTGGGCGGAAGTGGTGGTAGAGCCGCGCAAGGGCAAGGGCTACGCCGTGCAACGCCTTTTCCAGGAGACCACGTCGTCTTACCTCTTGATGGTTGATGGCGACGACACTTATCCCGCCGAAGAGGGCCGCAAACTCGTGGCCGCCATGCGCGAGCAGCCGACCGATACTGTGGTGGGTTGTCGCGTCTCGCCGCGCGGCGTTGCGTTCAAGAGCGCGCACCAATGGGCCAACGCGCTGCTGTCCCGGCTGATCCACCTGCTCTTCGGCTTTTCCTGCGGCGATCTCTTTTCGGGTTACCGGCTTTTTACCCGGCGTTTTTATCGCAACGTCCCGCTGATCTCCTCGGGCTTTGAAGTCGAGGTGGAACTCGTGATGCAAACCCTGGACAAGCAATTCATCCAGCGCAACGTCGACGTGGATTACCGTCTGCGGCCGCCCGCTTCGCATTCCAAGCTCAAGACGCTGCCGGACGGCACCCGGGTGATCTGGACGCTGCTGATGATCGTTAAGGACTGCAAGCCGCTCCCGTTTTTCTCTCTTTTGAGCCTGGGTTTTCTGCTCCTGTGTTTGCTCGCGGGTTATTTCCCGATCCACGATTACATCGCGTTCCGCTATGTCTTCCGGGTGCCGCTGGCGATCCTGGCCATGGGCTTTGGTGTCCTGGCGAGCTTGAGCCTGTGCTGCGGCCTGTTGCTGGATACGATCGTGCGTCTGCGCAAAGAGGAGTTTCTCTGGCGGATGCGCAGCCAGGATTATCCGCCCGCACTACCCGCGGAGGCCATGCCGCCCGCGACGGTCGAAAGCTCCAACCTCCTGAGCGGCGTGGCGTGATTTCATCGGCTGACGTCTTAGAATAAACGTCGCTGTATAATCACAGCAGCATCAAATAGAACTTCGTCGTGTCCCGTTCAAACGTGTGAATGGCGGCAGAATGCTTTTGCAGCAAGTCCCGGATTACTCCGACCGGGCAGTTCCCAAGGCGCAACCAACGAAATTCGGCGGATGTCCAAACAACAGACTGCGCCGCTGGAAGTCCGAATCTTTGGACACAATGGTGAACTCGTGTCGCTTCGCATACTCCCAAATGGCTGTATCCGATGCCGTGGAGAGATGGACTTCGCGCACGTGCACACTGCCGGGGTACAGATTGCCAAGCAATAGTGGAAGTCGTGGAGACAGGTTTTGATCGAACAACAGCTTCATGCAGACAGCACGACAAGCCGCCGCTCGCGGTCGGCGGCACGCGCGAATGTCGTCTTCGGTCAGGTCAGGAAATTCGGCGAGCAGTTCGGCGTGGGTCATGCCACCCGCGAGGTATTCCAACACATCGGTGACGGTCATGCGCGTACCCCGGATGCACGGTCGCCCGCTTCGTTTGTCCGGCTCAATCGTGATGATCTGGTGGTAGTCCATAGGTTAATGTCCAACTGACGTCACGCGTGCCTGGTTTCAAGGTGATCGAGGTGGGCAGCCTGCCCGTCGATTTCGGGAGTAATGATCCCGCTGGCAGCTAAGACTTCTGCCTGGACGGGCGCCTGTAAATGCTCACGGAGATTACGCGCCCGCCTTGCTAGAAAAGCCCCGGTAGATGTCCCATGCGCCTCCGCGGAGGAACGAAGGGAGATCAAGTCCTCCTCCGGCAGCGGGACGATGATGTTGGGCATGGCGAAGAATGCCACGTGACCGAGTCACTGCCAAGTCAGCGCCGATTTCCTTAATCGGTGCCCATCTCGACTCCAAGCCGGCCCGCCGACGCGATGGTCGTGGACCATCGTCAACCCTTGCTCTATACTCCCGCCTCGATGCCGAACGCCCGCTGGCTGATCCCCACCACGGACGACGCCGCAGTCTCCGCCGCCCTCGCGCGTGAGCTAAACCTGCCGCGGCCCATCGCCGGCCTCCTGGCCCAACGCGGGTTTGCCGAGCCCGTCGCCGCCCAGGCCTTTCTCAACCCGAAGCTGGGTGGCCTTTCCGACCCCTTTCTGCTCCCGCAGATGGACGCCGCGGTCGATCGGCTCCTGGCGGCGCTCGACCGCCGCGAGCGCATCGTCCTCTACGGCGATTACGATGTCGACGGCGTCACCTCCCTCGCCATCCTGGCGGAGTTGCTCACCGCGTACGGCCTCGCCCCGGCCTGTTTTCTGCCGCTGCGCATCGAGGAGGGTTACGGACTCAGCGCGGAAGGCGTTGCGCGGTGCGTGCAGACGCTTCGGCCCAGCCTCTTGCTGGCCGTCGACTGCGGCACGACCAGCGCGTGCGAAATCCAGACCCTGCAAACCGCCGGCGTTGATGTGATCGTTTTGGACCACCACGAGCCGCAAGGCGAGATCCCGCGGTGCGTGGCGCTCGTCAACCCAAAGCTGGGTGATGCCTGGCATTACCTGTGCAGCGCCGGCCTGGCCTTCAAGCTTTGCCGATCTCGTGGCGCTCGGCACCGTGGCGGACCTGGTGCCGCTCACCGGGGAAAACCGCACGTTAGTCCGGCGGGGGTCGGTCGAGCTGGCGCGGTCGCGGCGGCCCGGGGTTCGGGCGCTCTTGCAAGCCGCCGGGGTCACGGGGCCGGTGCGCCCAATGGATATCGGGTACCGGCTGGGTCCGCGCTTGAATGCCGCCGGACGGCTCGGCACGGCACAGGCCGCCCTCGAGTTGCTGACGACGTCCGACGAGGCCCGGGCGCAGGCACTGGCCGCCGAGTTGGACGCGCAAAACCGCCAGCGGCAGGACGTCGAAAAACGCACGCTTTTGGAGGCGCAGGCGCAGTTGGCGGAGTTTTGCGGCGCCGCCGGACCGACGGCCCATGCCGCCCTGGTGGTGGGCAGCCGCGGTTGGCATCCGGGAGTGCTCGGAATCGTGGCGGCGCGGCTGATGCGCTCGCACCACCGGCCGGTGTTCGTCATCGGCTTCGATGAGCGCGGCGTGGGCAAAGGCAGCGGGCGCAGCATCGAGGGGTTGTCTCTGGTCGGCGCGCTGGCGCAGTGCGCGCAGTGGCTGGACCGGTTCGGCGGCCACGAGATGGCGGCCGGCCTGACGTTGCGGGAGACGGCCTTCGGTGAGTTTCAGAAGCGCTTCTGCGAGGTCGCGCGCGGGTTGCTCGATGACGAACAACTCCGCCCGCGCCTGCGCCTGGACGCGGAGGTGCGGTTGGCCGACCTGGACCCGAACTTCCTGGCCTGCCACGAGCAACTCCAACCCTTTGGCATGGGCAATCCGCAGCCGGTGTTCCTGGCCAGCCGAGTGGTGCCGGTGGCCGAGCCGCAGATCCTCAAGGGCAAGCATTTGCGCTTGGCCTTGCGCCAGGCGCGTGCGCCGGGGCCCGGGTCGTTCGAGCCGCACCTGATGGCGATATACTTTCATGGCGCGGAGGAGCCTCTGCCCACGCCGCCGTGGGACATCGCGTTTCAGGTGGAAGCGAACGAGTATCGCGGCGAGACGCGTTGCCAGGTTTGCGTGCAGGCCGTACGGGAGGCCGCGGCGTGAGCACGGGCGCAGCTTGGGACGGTTCCACGCCGGTGGCCGAGTTGCCCGGCATGAATCCCGCGCGGGCGAAGGCTCTCGAGCGGCTTGATTTGCACACCGTCGCCGATTTGCTGGCGCATTACCCGCGCCGGTACGAAGACCGGCGCCAGTTCGCGCATTTCCCGAGCAGCGCCAGTGAGCAACCCGTTTGCGTCTCCGGCCTGGTGGTGGCCACCGCCAACAAACGGTTGCGCGGCCGCAACACACTTTTTGAAGCCACGCTGCAAGAGACGGCCGGCCACGCCCTGAGCGCGCGCCTGACCGTGCGCTGGTTCGGCCTCTATTACATCCAAAAGCTGATCGCCACCGGCCAACGCCTCGTCGTCTACGGCAAGCCCAAATCCAAGGGCCCGCTCATTTTCATCGACCATCCCGAGTTCGAAATCCTCGAGGAAAGCGGCGGCGATGAAGCCATGATCCATCTGCGCCGCATCACGCCGATCTATCCGGCGACCGAAGGCCTGAGCCAGCGCGTCCTGCGCGGGCTGATTTATCGGACGCTGCAGGAAGCCGACCTTTCAGAGCTGCCGGAAACCCTGCCGGCGGGGCTGGACCCCACCCGGCGTGGGGCAGCTTTGCGCGCCATTCACTTTCCCGCAGACGACGAGGAAAAGGAACGCGCCCGGCGCCATCTCGTCTTGAGCGAGTTTTTCGGGTTGCAAATGCTGGTCGCCGGGCGACGAAAATTCACGGTGGCGCGCGCGGGCGCGCCGCATTGCGGCAGCGGCAAGTTGCTGGAGCGGTTTTACGCTGCGCTGCCCTTCGCGTTGACGGGGGCGCAGACCCGCGCCATCGCGGAGATCCGCGCCGATCTCGCCGCCGCCCGGCCGATGAACCGCCTGCTGCAAGGCGACGTGGGCGCGGGCAAGACGCTCGTCGCGCTTTCCGCCATGCTGCTGGCGGTGGAGGCCGGTTTCCAAGCCGCCTTGATGGCGCCCACGCAGATCCTGGCCGAGCAGCACTACCTGGTTTTCACCCGCTGGCTGGCGCCCCTCGGGTTGAAAATCGGTTTGCGGACCAACGCTCGCGCCGAGGAAAGCGGCGGCCCCGGTTGGTTGAACGCTTTGCCAAACCCGAGCCCGGCCAACCAAGCGCCCGGCGAGCTGGCTCTCGGATTGCCCGCGGCGGGGCTGCCGGACATCGTGCTCGGCACCCACGCGTTGCTGTACGAGGGCGCGCCGCTGCCGCGCCTGGGCCTGGCCGTGATCGATGAACAACATAAATTCGGCGTGCTCCAGCGCGCGCGTTTTACCGCCGGCCAGGCCGTCCCGCCGGACGTGCTGGTCATGACCGCAAGCCCGATCCCGCGCACCCTGGCGATCACCGTCTACGGCGATCTGGACGTCTCGATTCTGGATGAAGCCCCGGCCAACCGCGGGCGCGTCATTACCGCGGTGCGGCCCGCGGCAAAGCTGCCGGAGGCCACCGCTTTCATCCGCACCCAACTGGACGCGGGCCGTCAGGCGTACTGCGTCTATCCGCTGATCGAAGAGACGGACAAACTCGCGGCGCAAGCGGCGGCCGGCCGGTTCGAGTACTGGCGCGCCGCGCTCCAGCCACACCGTTGCGAGCTGCTCCACGGCCGGATGCGGCCGGAGGAAAAGGACGCGGTGATGAGCGCCTTCCGGGCGGGAAAAATCCACGCGCTGGTCACGACGACCGTGATCGAAGTGGGTGTCGACGTCAAGAACGCGAACCTGATGCTGATCGAGAACGCGGAACGGTTTGGCCTGGCCCAATTGCACCAGTTGCGCGGCCGGATTGGACGGGGCGAACACAAAAGTTACTGCCTGTTGATCGCCGACGTGGACGCGACGCCAGAGGCTCAGGAGAAACTCAAAACCCTCGAACGCACGAGCGACGGTTTCGAGATCGCCGAAGCCGATCTGCGCCTGCGCGGGGCCGGGGATATCCTCGGCACCGCGCAGAGCGGCTTGCCGCCGCTCAAGCTGGGCGATCTGCTCCGCGACGGCGATCTGATGCAGCTCGCCCGCACCACCGCCCGCGCCATCTTCGAGGCGGACCCCAACTTGCAGCGCGCAGAAAACCGGCGTTTCCTTCCCTACCTCGCCTCCAGCAAAAATTTACTGCTGGCGCACGCGAACTAAACCCTGCCCACCCGGGTTTACCTGGCCGTGACTCCTTCCGAGACCATGAAACGCTTTTTCAGCTTCGTGCTGCTGGTGTTGCTGCTTTTGTTCGCGGTTGGCTCCCTGCGGCAATGGCATGACCGGCAGCCGGTCTTCTCCGGTTTGCCGGAGTCCTGGCAACGGTTTCTTGGCCAGGGAGACCACGCACATCGGCGGCCGGAAAAGTACACGCTGGCGGATGGGCCGCGGGTAAACATCAACGACGTGGACGTGCTCGCCGCCATGAGCCGGCAGCGCATCACGTTGGCCAAGGCGGTTGTGCCTTCGGTAGTCAGCATCATCAGCTCGAAGACGGTGCCGCAGACGTCGTATCTGAACGATCCGCTGTTCCAGTTTTTTCACCGCGGCCGCTTGCATGGCGGGCGCCCGGGCATGCTCGGCTCTGGGGTTATCGTCAGCCAGGAGGGCCACATCGTGACGAATAATCACGTCATCGACCAGATGGACGACATCGAAATCGAGCTCAACGATGGCCGGCGCAAACGCGCGACCCTCATCGGCACGGATCCGGACAGCGATGTCGCGGTGCTCAAGATCGAGGCCGATAACCTGACGCCGTTGCCCTTTGGCGACTCCGAAAAGGTGGAGGTCGGTGAAACCGTCATGGCGGTCGGCGACCCGTATGGTTACGAGGAAAGCGTTACCCAAGGGATCATCAGTGCCAAGGGGCGTTCCGGCAGCGACACGATCAGCGACCTGTTCCAGATCGATGCGGCCATCAACCCCGGCAACTCCGGCGGCCCGCTGATCAACGTGCGCGGGGAATTGATCGGTTTGAACGAAGAAATCATCTCGCAAACGGGGGGTTGGTCCGGCGTGGGCTTCGCCATCCCCTCGGACACCGTGCGCCGGACGATGGACGGCATTTTGAAAACCGGCCGCGTGATTTATGGCTACCTGGGAGTGCTCCGCTCGCCGCGCTCCGATGCGCTGGCGGAGCTCGGAGCGCGGCCCGAGACGAACGGCGCGCTGGTGTACGATGTCGTGGTCGGCTCGCCCGCGGACAAGGCGGCGATCCTGCCGGGAGACGTGATCCAGGCGTTCAACCATAAGGAAGTGCACAGTTTTCAGGATCTGCGGCGGGACGTCTCGCAGGTGGACATCAACGACGCGGTGCCAATCGAGCTGGTCCGGGGCGGCAAACCCTTGACGGTGACGGTTCGCCTCGGCGAAAAGCCGCCGGACGGGCAGTTGGCCCAGCTTTCACGGCGCCAGCAGCACGCGCCTGCGGAGCAGGCCGCGCCGTTTGGGACGGGCCGGACCGGGGCTGCCTCGGCGGAAGGCAGCGGCTTCGCCAGCGGCGTGGTGGTGGCCGAGCTGACGCCGCAGACCGTGCAAGAATTGCATCTGCCCTCGGATCAACAAGGGGTGCTGATCACGCGGGTAAACCCCGACAGTCCCGCGGCCAATGCCCTGCGGGTGGGCGATGTCATCGAGCAAATCCAGCAAGAGCCGATTGGCAGTGTGTTCGATTTCCAGCGGGTGGTACGTCAGTCGCCCAGCGACGAACCAGTAACAGTAGCCATCCGCCGCGCGCGCATCCGGATCATGGTGGCCATCGATCCGGGGTAGAGGCACTCGTGAAAAAGGAAAGACGAGCGTTGTGGATTCCAAGCAGGGAGGGTGTCTCCGCCCGGCCCATCGGTGCGGTCGGCGGACAGCCGTTTTAGGCAGGCACGAAGCTGCCGTTCGTAAACAAGGTAGACCCTCACGACAGGAGTCGCGAAGAGCCGCCCATGAACACTTCAAAACGCTTGGACGGGGCCCCCACCCGGGGGGCCCGGCCGGG
>CAXUFU010000072.1:0-9354 GCA_964250275.1 uncultured Chthoniobacterales bacterium
GCCTCTCGCTGGGGGAATTTACAGCGCACGCGGCGGCCGGTACCTTCGACTTCGAAACGGGCCTGCGCCTGGTCGAGGCCCGCGGGCGTTACATGGAGGAAGCCTGCCAGCAAAGCGCCGGCGCCATGGCCGCGTTGATCGGGGCCGACGAGAATGCGGTGCGCACGCTGGCGGCCGAAACCGATGTCGATATCGCCAACCTCAATTGCCCGGGGCAGATCGTCATCTCCGGCGAGGCGGAACGCATCACGCTGGCCGTCTCGATGGCCAAGGAAGCGGGCGTGCGCAAAGCCGCGCTGCTCAATGTCGCCGGCGCCTATCACTCGCGCTTGATGAACCCCGCTTACCTGCAGCTAGGGGAAAAACTGCTGCACACCATCCTGCTCGAGCCGCAGTTCGACATCATCTCGAATATCGACGCCCGGCCGGTGCGCGATCACGACGAGATCCGGCGCACGCTCACCGAGCAGGTCACGGGTACCGTGTGCTGGAGCCAGTCGGTCGAGTATCTGCTGGATGAAACCGGTTGTACGCTGCTGCTGGAGCTCGGGCCCGGCGGGGTGCTGGCGGGATTGGTCAATCGCATCCGCAAAGGGACCGAGGTGCTCTCGGTGCATGATAGTGCATCGCTCGCTATTGCGGTCGCACGCCTCTGCGGTTAATCCTTGTCCTGCCCCGCAGATGCGACGGGAGGAGCCCGCGCTTCCAACGTTTTATGTTCCCCTCGCTCTCCCGCTAACGATCATGCGAAGACTACTCCTGACCATTTGTTCCCTGGGTATGCTGCTGGTGTTGGCTGGTGGCTGCGAGTCACCCGAAAAGAGCGGCGAGGAAGCCGCGCGGCTCGCCCAGCGCCAGGCCGTGCTGCGCGAGGCGCCGGGCGATTACTTCGTTGGCCGGCGCTATTACAACCCCAACTACAAATTCTGGGGCTACGTGCGCAAGCCCGGCCAACCCTGGAAGGATGCCAAGCTTGTCATGCTCAACGAGAGCCAGAAGCTGGCCCCGGACCGCGAGGTCAACCAGCTCGGCGTGGATAACAACTGTGAGTATCACCTCACTGGCCGCTTCACCGGCGACACCGTTTACGAGCCGGCCAGCAACAGTTTCTACCCGGAGTTCCTTCTCACCGGCTACGATCTGGTCGATCGCAATCCGCCCTCGATCTTCCCGCCCGGCGCGCAACTGCCCCCGACGACCATCGTCAAGCCGGATTAGTGCGCTAGCGCATCGTACCAAGAGGTAGGGATGGCTCTCCCGAGCCGGTCCCTGACTGTCTGGCAGTCGTACCGGGAAAACGGGTCAATCCATCGGAGTGGCCGGTTTCCCGGACAGCAAGGGACCGGGTCGGACACCCATCCCTACCCTTTGGGGAACCAAAGCTTCGCTGCCTGTTGACTACACCGGTCCTTCCGTTAGCATCGGACGCCCGGAGCGTCCCCTGCCATGCGCCTGATCCTGTTCTGCCACTCGCTGCTTTCCGATTGGAACCATGGCAACGCCCATTTCCTGCGCGGCGTGGTGACGGAACTCCAGGCCCGCGGCCATGACGTCGTCGTCTACGAGCCGGAGGAAGCCTGGAGCTTGCAGAACCTCCTGGCGGAACGCGGCGAAGAACCGCTGCACCAACTCGCAGCCACTTACCCGACGCTGCAATGCATCCGTTACCGCGCCGAAACCCTCGACCTCGATGACGCGCTCGAAGGCGCCGATGCTGTCCTGGTCCACGAGTGGAACGACCACGCGCTCGTCCACCGGCTCGGGTTGCATCGCGCCGGCCACGCGCACTACCGCCTGCTCTTTAACGATACGCACCATCGGTCGGTCACGGACCGCGCGGCGATGGCGGCTTACGATCTGCGGCACTATGACGGGTGCCTCGCCTTCGGCCGGGTCATCCGCGATCTGTACTTAAACCAAGGCTGGACCCGGCGCGCCTGGACCTGGCACGAAGCGGCCGACACCCGCGTCTTCCATCCCGTGCCCGCAAACCTGCCGGAAGACAAAGACGGCGATGTCGTTTGGATCGGCAACTGGGGCGATGACGAACGTTCGGCGGAACTGCGCGAGTTCCTTCTGGACCCGGTGCGCGAGCTGGGACTGCGCGCCACGATCCACGGCGTGCGTTATCCGGCCGCCGCCCTGGCCGCGTTGGCAGAGGCCGGGATCACTTACGGCGGCTGGCTGCCGAATTTTACCGCACCGGCCGTCTACAGCCAATTCCGGGTCACCGTGCACGTGCCGCGGGGGCCCTATGTACGCGCGCTGCCGGGGGTGCCAACGATCCGCCCATTCGAAGCTCTCGCCTGCGGCATTCCCTTAATCAGCGCGCCCTGGGACGACGTGGAACACCTCTTCACCGCCGGCGAAGATTTCCTCTGCGCGCGCGACGGCGCGGAAATGCGGCGGCATCTCCAGGCGGTCTTGCACGAGCCCGAACTCGCGGCGTCCCTGGCGCGGCATGGACGCGCCACCATTCTGCGGCGGCACACCTGCGCGCACCGCGTCGACGAGCTCCTGGCCATCCTGGCGGAGTGTCAGGCGGAACCCGCGTCCCAAGCGCACCAGAGCCCGCTCCGGCCGGTTTCCGCGCTCGCGGCCCGCTAAAATGAAAACGGGCCTGCACTTTTCAGTCTTTGGCTCGAGCCTGCTTTCGGCCTACTGGAACGGTGCGGCGACCTACTACCGCGGCATCTTTCGCGCCCTGCACGCCCGCGGCCACCGCATCACTTTCTACGAACCGGACGCTTGGGGACGGCAGCAGAATCGCGACATCGAGCCCCCGCCTTGGGCGGAAGTCGCCGTTTACGAGTGCCACGACGGCCAATCCACCGCCGGCGCCGCGCGCATGCTGGAGCGCGCCGCGCGCGGCAGCGATGTCGTCGTCAAGACCAGCGGCGTGGGCGTGCTCGACGACTGGCTGGAAGCGGAAGTCCTGCGCCTGCGCCAGCCGGGCCGGACCGTGCTCTTCTGGGACGTCGACGCCCCCGTGACGCTGGACCGCATGGATGCCGATCTCAACGATCCCTTCCGCGCCTGCGTCCCGGGCTACGACTTGATCCTGACCTACGGCGGCGGCCAACCGGTCATCGACGCCTACACGCGTTTCGGCGCGCGGGGCTGCATTCCCATTTACAACGCGCTCGATCCCGCCACGCACCATCCCGTGCCGCCCGACGCGCGTTTCACGGCGGACCTCGGCTTCCTGGGCAATCGCCTGCCGGACCGCGAAGCCCGGGTCGAGTCTTTCTTCCTGGCGGTCGCCGCGAGCCTGCCGCACAAACACTTCCTCCTGGGCGGCAACGGCTGGGCGGACAAACCGCTGCCCGGCAACGTCCGCTATCTCGGCCACGTTTACACGCAGGAGCACAACGCGTTTAACTGCACGCCAAAAGCCGTCCTCAACATCAACCGCGCCAGCATGGCCAGGTACGGGTTTTCGCCGCCGACCCGCGTCTTTGAAGCCGCCGGCGCCGCGGCTTGCCTCCTGACCGATGAATGGGTCGGCATCGAGCAGTTCCTCGCCCCGGGCGAAGAAGTGCTGGTCGCCCGCGACGGCGCGGCGGTCGCCGACTACGTCGATGCGCTCGATCCCGTCTGTGCCCGCGCAATCGGCCAGTCAGCCCAACGCCGGGTCTTAGCCGAACACACCTACACGCACCGCGCGGCACTGGTCGAGCGCGCGCTCGAGGCATAGTTTCTTTTCTTCCGCGTTCGTCATGCGCTTCGTTGTCCTGGGTCTCTCGCTGACTTCTTCCTGGGGCAACGGCCACGCCACGACTTACCGCAGCCTCCTGCGCGCGTTGGCCGCGCGCGGCCACGAGATTATCTTCCTCGAACGCGATCTCCCGTTCTACGCGGCCAACCGCGACTTACCCGCGCCCGACTTTGTCCGGCTGGAGTTGTACACGGACCTCGCTGACCTGCAGCGGCGCTTTACCGGGGAGGTCCGGGCAGCCGACTTCGTCATCGTCGGGTCCTACGTGCCGGAAGGGATCGCCGTCGGGCATTGGGCGCTGGACACCGCCGTGGGTCGGGTGGCCTTTTACGATATCGATACGCCGATTACCCTGGAACAGATCGCTTCACGCGGCAGCGCTGATTATGTCGACCGCGACCTCATCCAACGCTATCCGCTGTACCTGTCCTTTACCGGCGGCCCGACTTTGCGACGGCTGGAAGACGAGTTTGGTTCGCCGCGGGCGCGCGCCTTGTATTGCTCGGTGGACCCGGCGGTGTATCACCCCATGAAAATGGAGACGCGCTGGAGTCTGGGTTACCTCGGCACCTACAGCGCCGACCGCCAACCCGCGCTCGATACGCTCCTGCTCGAGCCGGCACGGCGCGCGCCGGATTTGCCGATGGTCGTAGCCGGCCCGCAGTACCCGGAGTCGATCGCTTGGCCGGCGAACGTCGAACGCATCGAGCACCTGCCTCCCGCCGGGCACGTGCGTTTCTACAATCAACAGACCTTCACCTTGAACATCACGCGCCGGGCAATGTTGAACGCGGGCCATTCCCCGAGCGTCCGCGTCTTTGAAGCCGCCGCCTGTGGCATCCCGATCATCACCGACCCCTGGCCGGGCCTGGACGATTTCTTTGTCGCCGGCGCAGAAATCCTGGTCGCGAGCCAGGCCAAGGACGTGTCGCATTATCTACGCACGCTCAGTCCCGCAGCGGCCCGGAAGATCGGCGCCCGTGGCCGTGCCCGGGTCCTGGCCGCTCACACCGCCGCGCACCGCGCGGTGGAATTGGAGGGTGTTGCACGTGCGCTTTGCCATGCCGCTTCATCCTACCCAGGTTAGGGATAACTCTCCGAGCTGGTCCTCTACCGTCCTCACAGGCCTACCGTTGCTAGGTTCAATCCTTGATCTCCCGCCGCAACCACCAACCCATTTTTGCTGTACAATATACGCGTAAAGCGTATACATGAAAGATGGAACTGCTCGGGTTTTTCGAAACTCCAAGGTTCACCAAACGTGTGGCGGAACTGCTTGATGAGGAGAGCTACATCGCTCTGCAAATCGCGTTGTGCGAAAGGCCGGATGCTGGAGCGGTCATCGGGCGGAGCGGCGGATGGCGCAAAATTCGGTGGCGCGCCCAAGGACGAGGCAAACGCGGCGGCGTGCGCGTGATTTACTACTGGTGGACGGAGCGAGGTGAGATTTATCTGGGCGACATATATCCGAAAAACGAAAAACAGAATCTGAGTTCGCGGGAAATCGAGGATTTACGCCGGCTCATCGAATGACACAAACCATGAAAAGGAGAACCCTGAAGGAGATCAAGACGGAGGCGTTTGCCATGGCGGTTGGTCAGATTGCCCCGGGTCGGATCTGGACGCTAAAGAAGCGAGCGGATGGGACCTACGAGCGCAAACTGGAGGATCCAAAAGCGTACCGTGAAGAGCGAGCGAAAGCGATCAAGGAGGACATCGGCGAAGCGCTTAAGGTGCGACGGAAGTTTGGGGTTTCGCAGCGCGAGTTTGCCCGGATCCTCGGGATAAGCGTCAACACGTTACAGAATTGGGAACAGCACCGGAACGAGCCAGCCGGTGCGGCCGCGGTTCTACTGCGCATCGCGGCGAAACATCCCGAGATTGTCAAGGAAGCGGCCGGGAATTAACACGCGGGTGCGACGTGGCTGGGGACCATGGCCGCAAATCTTCATCGGCTCTGGCGAGCCGGCAAGTTTGTGGGTTTGTTCGCACCTCAGCGCCATGGCAAAGCGCCCCGCTCCGCGTTATAGCCGCCCATGCCTGAGCTCGCCGAGGTCGAACATAGCCGCCGTCTCTGGGACGCGGGGTTGGGCCAGCCCGTGCGCCAGGTTCTGATCGCGCGGCCGGGGATCCGCGTCTTCCGCGAGACAGATGTCGAGGCGGTTCGCCGGCTTTTGCCCGGAGAGCGGCTCCTCGGCTCGGAGAGCGGCGGCAAACAGATGCTCTTTCACTTCAGCGGCGACTTGTGGCTCGGGATCCATCTCGGCATGCGCGGAGAATTGCGCGTCGAGCCGGCGACGGATTTCGCGCCCCGCAAACATGATCACCTCGTCCTGCAGCTCGCCCAATGCGCGCTCGTTTATGAGGATCAACGCCACTTCGGCCGCATCCGTTTCGCCGCCGGCGCGGAACCGCCCACGTGGTGGACGCGTCTTGCGCCGGGCGTGCTGACACCACGCTTTACCGCCACGGCCGGCGCGGCGTTCCTGGCGCGCCGGAGCCGCGCGCCGCTCAAGGCGGTCCTGCTCATGCAAGAGCAATTCCCCGGCATCGGCAACTGGATGGCCGATGAAATCCTGTGGCGCGCGAGACTGCACCCCGGCACGCCGGCCGGCACGCTCGAGCCGAGGCAAACGCAGGCGCTCTGGCGGGCGGTGCGCTGGGTGAGCCGGACAGCGATCAAAATCATCCAGGACGATTGGACCTACCCGGAGAGCTGGCTGTTCCAGCATCGTTGGGGTTCCGGGCGGCATTGTCCCCGTTGCCACTCGCCGCTCGAACGCGCCAGCATCGGCGGCCGCACCACCTGCTGGTGCCCGGCCTGCCAGCCAAAGACGGGTAAGGCGGGGCGGGCGAAAGGCCGGCCCACCCTTGCATAACCGCCCGTGCCTCTTACCTTTGCCGGTATGCTCACCAATCGTCGCCAAGCTCTCAAAACCCTCACCGTCAGCGCCTTCACCTCAGCCTTCATCGGCGGATGGCGCTCCTTCGCCGCCACCCCTGAGCAGTCCCCCAGCCCGGCCGCGCCGGTCCCCAAGGGACCATATACGCTGCCGCCTTTGCCGTACGCCTACTCCGCTTTGGAGCCTTCCATCGATACGGAGACCATGCACCTCCACCACGACAAGCATCATGCGGCGTACGTCAACAAGCTCAACGAAGCTCTGGCCAAAGAGCCGACCTTTACCCCTCCCGCGCAGGTCGACGACCTGATGAAAAACCTGTCGGCCGTGCCGGAATCGATCCGGACCGCCGTGCGTAATCAGGGCGGCGGCCACTCGAACCATTCGCTCTTTTGGCTGACCCTCTCCCCGACGGGTGGCGCGCCCAAAGCCGAGTTTGCCAAGGCGCTGACCGATGAACTTGGCGGCCTCGCCAAGTTCAAGGAGACGATGGCCAAGGAAGGTGGTGGTCTTTTTGGCAGCGGCTGGGTTTGGCTGGTGCTCGATGGCAACAAGAAGCTAGCTGTGATCACTCTGCCGAACCAGAACAGCCCCTGGAGCGAGGGAAAAGTCCCGCTCTTCGGGATCGACGTTTGGGAGCACGCCTACTACCTCAAATATCAAAACCGACGCCCCGAATACCTCGCCGCCTTCTGGAACGTCGTGAACTGGGACTTCGTCTCCGACCGCTATGCGACTGCACTGAAAGCCTGAGGCGCGCTCCTGGTAAAGCTACGCCTTTGTTCAGGCGCGCGTCAGCTATTTGGTGACCGTAAACAGCACGCTCTTCGACAGCTTGTTATCCTCGTAAAGGCTCACCCGATACTTGCCCGGAGGAAAACCGCCGCTCGGCTGGATCAAGAATGCTTCACCGAACGAGTTCGGCCCCGGCAAAGTTTTTGAATCCTCACTTAGCTTCTTGTTCTTTGCAGCGGAGTACCAAACGATCCGCAGGTTGTGGCCTTTGACTGCGCTGTCGTCAGTCCAGCGCAGGTAAATTTTAGGGGTCGTGGATGAAAACGACGTCATGGGAGTTTCGCCCTTTGGGTCAGTCGTCAACGTAGCCTGCACACCCCGCTTTGGGCCGGTGTTCGCCGCCGCGGGCGTTGGCGTCGGCCGCTTGATACCGCTGATGCTGGAGACCACGTCGTCTGTGGTGCTCGGGCCCGAAGGAGGTGCGGAGCTTTGCGCCGAGACTTTGTTGCCCGCGAGCCCGGAGAATATGGCGAGGAGTAGGAATGGAATGCACCGCTTCATAGTGGAATCTGTGAGACTGAAGTCGGAAAGAATACGCGGAACAAAGAGGGTCTGGTTGTACGTCTGAGTACTACTCCGCCGCTGGCGTGTTACAAAAAACATATCTTGACTTCCGTCACCTGGTGGCCTTACCATCCCCGTAATTCACTTCGAGATTAAGAACATCTATGACCACCAACTCTATGCTTAACTCTACCAACGAAACATCTCTCGGCGACAGTTTCCCCTTTCCAAGTCCTTCCAAACCGGTCCACCGGATCGGCTACGGTGCGATGCAACTCGCCGGGCGCGGCGTCTTCGGTCCGCCCAAGGATCCGGCAGGTGCGGTCGCCGTCCTCCGGGAGGCCGTCGCGGCTGGCGTCAATCACATCGACACCTCCGATTTCTACGGCCCGCACATCACCAACGAAATCATCCGCCAGGCTTTGCACCCTTATCCCGCGGACCTGGTGATCGTCACCAAAGTGGGCGCCCGCCGCCCCGCCGACAAGTCCTGGCAGCCGGCTGCCTCGCCCCCGGAGCTGACCGCCGCTGTCCATGACAACTTGCGCAACCTGGGCTTGGAAGCACTCGACGTCGTCAATTTCCGCGTTATGGGAGGCGCGGCGCATGGACTCACCGAAGGCTCGATCGCCGAAGGCGTGACAGCGCTGGCCGAGCTCCAGCGGCAGGGGTTGATCCGCCACATCGGCCTGAGCAGCGTCACAGCCAAGCAAATCGCCGAGGCGCAGACGATCACCGATATTGTGTGCGTGCAAAACCAGTTCAACGTGGCTCATCGGGAAGACGACACTCTCATCGACGACCTCGCTCAGCAGGGTATCGCCTACGTGCCGTTCTTCCCGCTCGGTGGGTTCACCAAGCTGCAATCGTCCACGTTGACCGAGGTGGCGGACCGGCTCGGAGCCACACCGATGCAAGTCGCGCTGGCCTGGCTCTTGCACCGCTCGCCCAATATTCTCTTGATTCCCGGCACATCGTCGGTCGCCCACCTGCGCGAGAATCTGGCCGCTGGGCAGTTAACGCTCTCCGCGGAAAACCTGGCGGAACTGGACGGCATTGCCGCCGCTGCGACTCCCGCTGCGGCAGGGCATTGATGACGCCATGCTTCCTGGTCCCTCTCCCGCCGCTACCGCAGGAGAGGGAGCCTGCATCCCATGCGCGCCGCTGACACTCCGCTGACCCGTGACCAGATCGTGGCCACGGCGGAGGCGGTGATCCGCCGGCATGGGCCCGCCAAGGCCACCGTCGTCGACGTAGCGCGGGCACTCGGCGTGAGCCACGCGGCCGTTTACCGGCACGTCGCGACCAAAGCCGCTTTGCGCGATCTGGTAGTCGGCCGGTGGGCGGAGACGACCATGCCCCCGTTGCGCGCGATCGCCTCTCTGCCGGCGCCGGCGCCCCAGCGGCTCAGGCAGCTCTTCGACGCATTGATCG
>CAXUFU010000073.1:0-8411 GCA_964250275.1 uncultured Chthoniobacterales bacterium
GCGGAGCGCCCGCCGCTACAACCGGAACTTACCGCCGCGACAGTCAACCCCGCAGCCGCGCCTCACACTGCAGGATGGCGAGCGCGCACGTGCCCGTTTTCATGGCTCCGCCGCGCGCGAGCTCCAGCACCTCCGTGACCGGCAGTAGCACCAGCTCGATGTTTTCACCCGGTTCCTGGTCGGTCGCCTGATCCAGGACCACGTCGTGAGCGAGGAAAATGTGGCAGATCTCGTCGCTGATCGAGCTCGAAGAGTAAAACCATGTCACCCGCTCCAGGGAGCCGGCCGTGGCGCCGATTTCTTCGCGCAATTCCTTGCGCGCCACCTCCTCGAGCGCCAGCCCGCCGGTGTCCACGCAACAACCCGCGGGAAACTCCAGGCAATGCTCGTCCACCGCGTAGCGATACTGCCGGATCAGCGCCAGCCTCCCATCCGCCAACTGCGGGACGATGATCACCGACTCGCCGCGTTGTAAATACGAGTACTGGATTTCGCCCCGCCCGGGGATCTCCAACCGGTCGACGCGCACCCGGTTGACCCGGCTCGTAAACGGCGTGCTCGTTTCCCGCAAACGCCACCCGAGCGCGGCAGCGCCCGTTTTCTGGAGCGGTTCCATGACGGACAGAAAAAAGCGGGCGGCACGTGCAAACGGTCAGATTTCCACCAGCTCGAAATCGTCCCGCTTCTGTCCCGTCGTCGGGTCGTCCGCCGCGGCAGCCGCGGAGTCGACAGGGATCTCCGCGCTGGAGCGGCCCGGTCCGGCGAAAATAAAGCACGCGCTCACCGCATAGATGACGGCGCCCACGCCCATTGCGGTCCGCATTCCGGCGAGATCCGCCAGCTCACCCATGGCGAGCGAAGCAAACGGCATGACGCCGACGAAGCTCAGCATGGCCAGGGCAGAGATACGGCCGCGCAAAGCGTCCGGAGCGCGCTCCTGCACGGTCGTATTGGCCAGGCCGAAGGTCATGGATGTGCCGGTCGCCAGGGTGATCACGGCCAGCGCCGCCTGCCAAAAGACCCGCGCGAGCGCCAACCCGCACAGCGACAACACCACGTCTCCCGCCGCTACCGCCAGCCAGGCCAGCCGGCGCTCCCGCGCGACCCGTAGCAGCCCCACCGAGCCCAACAGCGAACCGACGCCGGAAACAGCCATCAGCAGCCCGGTGAATTGCGCGTCCAGCCGCAGATTGTGCCGGCCGTAGAGGGGCATCATGACCGCCATGAACGGGAACACGCAGAGCGAAGCCGTGGCCAGCAGCCCCAGCATGGCCATCGTCGGCTTGTCCCCCCGCACGAAATCCCAACCCGCCTTCATCCCGCCGCGGCGCTCCTTTTCCTCTGCTTCCGTGCCGCGCACGCGTGCCTTGATTGAGGCCACCGCGGCGATCAGCGCCAAAAAACTCAAGGCATTGGCGTAAAACGCGGAAGACGTGCCCCAAAGGCCGATGCAAGCGCCCGCGAGCGCGGGGCCGATGAGCCGCGTCCCGTGGAAGATGGAGCGATCGATGGCGATGGCAGAGCGGATGTCCTCCTTGGCCACCAATTCGGGGACCAGCGCCGCGCCGGCGGGCATCTCGAACGACGAAGAGATGCCGAGCAGAAAGCCCGCGCACAGGATGTGCCAGATCTGGATACGGCCTGTCATGACGAGCCAGCCGACGCCGGCCGCGAGGATGATCTGCACCACCTGGGTGGCGATGAGGATCTTCCGCTTGTCGTGGCGATCGGCCATCATGCCACCAAACATGGTCAGCGCCAGCATCGGCATGCTGCTGACAAAGGTGACCATGACCAGCCAGAACGCCTGCGTGGTGAGCGAGGTCATGACCCAGCTCTGCGCCATGGCCTGCATCCACGTGCCCGTCATCGAGATCGACTCGCCAAGCGCGTAGCGGCCGAACGGGCCGTGCCGCAAAATACCCAGTGTGCCGCGGGAAAAAGGCGTCGGGATGGGCTGGCTGGCTTCTTCGCTCATGGGAGCGGTATTCATCGGCCAATCGGCGGTGGGATGGAAGAGGAAAATCGGGCCGCGCGCAAGTCGCTTGCCAGGGGCGGGGAAATTGTCCATGCTGCCTGAAGTTAGCAGAGCCAGCAGTGCAGGCTTAGCCGCCGGGCGAGGGACGACCTATCTATGGACGATCTGCCGAACAACATTGTCGCCGCTCCGGTGGTGGTGAAGCTGCATCGTTCCGTGGAGGAACGTGCGGTGGCCACCTACATCGCGGCATCCGGCAAACTGTTGCACGCGGTCCGGCTCAGCGCGGGTATTTCCGAGCGCCTGGCGAAGTACGGTTTCGACGACGAAGAGCTAGCCAAGGGGATGGCGCTGCAGGAGGCCGCCCGGGGCGCGTTTGAGGCGCGGCACGATGAACTGCCGGCCGAAAGCACGCTGGCTTTGACCGAACTGACCGAGCGCATGAACAAAGCCCGCGATGATTACGCGGAGTATCGCGGGGTGGTCCGCGCCGCGTTCACGGGGCTCTCGACCCGCATCGAGTTGCGCGTGAGCGGCGATACGCCGGACGATTTGCAGCGGTTCATGGATCACGTTTACAGCGGCTACATCCTGGCCTCCGAGGAGCCGTACACGGAGAAACTCAGCAAACGCGGTTACCCGCCCCACCGGCTGGCCGGCTTGCTGGCAGACCTGGATGCGTTGGCCACGCTCGATGTCGCCCACGAGATCGCCACCTCCGATGCGCAGGAGGAAACCGGCGAATCCCCGTGCGACGAAAGCTACCATGCGTTGCGCGAGTACATGAAAGAGCTCAAAGGCGTGATCCGCGCCGTGTTCCGCAAAGAACCGGATGTCTTGCATGAGCTCGGTCTACCGCCGCAAAGCTGAGAAGCGGTCGGTACTGTAGGGCGGGCGCTTCGCCTGCCGGGGCACGGCGCTGTGCGTGCTAACAAGAACGAGCCCGCCCGCGACCACGGCGTCTCCAGCAAACAATGGGATGGCTTGGAGAGCCCACCCCTACGTTGTTTACGAACGGCAGCTTCGCTGCCTGTTTGGGGGCACGACGGAGCGTGCCCGTTCAGGTATCGGGAAGCGAATCTTCGTGGGCCGCACTGTGCCTGGGAGCCGGGGCGGCCGCCCTACAGTCCGGACACCCCCCCCTTCACATCAACGCCGGCGGCACAAAGAAGTCCAGGCTGGCGCCTCCGATGACCCATCGCTCAACCCGCAGGCCGGCCAACGCCGCGAGCTCGAACGAGACGTTCCCGCCGCCCTGTAATCCAAGCAACGCCGTGGTCAGCAGCCCCAGGTCCGGCTGGTGCCCAACCAGCATTAGGCAATCGTGTTCCTGGTAAGAGCGCAGACTCTCGAACGCTTGCTCTGGCTCCATGCCGCTGGCCAGGAAAGGGTCGGTTGCCGTCGCCACCTCCGGCAGGCCGGCGGCGACGATCTCCGCAGTTTGTACCGTCCGCCGATACGGGCTCGCCAACACCAGCTTCGGCCGCAAACCGTGCGTCCGGCAGTACGCACCGACCCGGGCAGCCTGTTCCCGGCCTTCGGCGGTCAATACCCGCTCCGCATCGGAACGAACCACCGGTTCCGCTTCCGCATGGCGGAGTAACAGCAGGAGCATCTTCCAGAGTGAGAAAAAGAGACCGGTGCTACATGACCATGCCGCCGTCGACGGTCAGCACCTGGCCCGTGATGTAGGCCGCCTCAGGGCCGGCCAGGAACGCCACCGCCGCTGCGATATCTTCCACGCGGCCAAAGCGCCCCAGCGGGATCCGTTCGACCACAGCTTTCTTGGTCTCCTCCGGCAATGCGTCGGTCATATCCGTGACGATAAAGCCGGGCGCCACGGCGTTGACCGTGATATGGCGGCTGGCCAGCTCGCGCGCGAGCGACTTGGTCAGGCCGATCAATCCCGCCTTGCTCGCCGCGTAGTTCGATTGGCCCGCGTTGCCTACCAGGCCGCTCACCGAGCTGATGTTGATGATCCGCCCACGCCGCTGGCGGAGCATGGTGCGTTGAAAGGCCTGCATGAAAAAGAACGCGCCCTTGAGGTTTGTGTCGAGCACGGTATCCCAATCGTCGGTGGACATGCGCAGGCTGAGGCCATCGCGGGTGACCCCTGCGTTGTTGACGAGGATATCGATGCGGTCAAAATCCGCCTGGATCTTCTGCCCGAGCGCGGCAATCGCGGCGGGATCGCTGACATCCGCCCCATAAGCGCGCGCGGCCGAGTCTCGACCGGCGGCCTGATTGATTTCGTCGGCAGTCCGTTGGGCATTGCCTTCGCTCCGGCTGACGACCGCGACGCGCGCGCCATCCGCGCCGAGCCGGATTGCGATGGCCTGCCCGATGCCGCGCCCGCCTCCGGTTACGACTGCGACCTGGTCAGCGAGGGGAAGAGTTTTAGCGGTGTCCATAAGTGCGGCGGGCAAGGTGAAAAACATTCTTTTCGCCCGCGCCCATCGCCGTCACAAGCGGAGATTACGACCCGCTTTATTTCGGGTTGGTCGCGGATTTGTCCCATTGCAGGAAGGTGACGGGAACCCCATCGGGATCGCGCAACTGAAACAGGCGCGCTCCCCACGACACCGTTTGTGGCGGAGGGGCATCGAGACCAAGTCTTTCTCGGACGGCGTCGATGTCATCTACTTCCACCACGACCTGAACGCGGTCGCCTGGTGCGTGCATGACGAGGGGCTGCGGTTCACGTGCGTTGTCGAAGATCTCCAAGCACAGCCCGCCGCCGAGATCAAACCTTCGGCCGCGACCGCGCGCGCGGTCCCATTGCCCAACGACGGGTAAGCCCAGATATTCGCCGTAGAAATCGACGACGGCTTCAAATTGATCGGTAGCCAGCGCGATGAAACTCATCTGCTTTAAAGCACCTTCCGCTCTGGCGCCGTTCCCGGCAGGCGAGGCGCCCGCCCTACAATTGTCAGGCGGCTACCGTACAAGCTCGCTTACGACTGGAACTTGCCCCAATACGACGCGGGTTCGTCGATGGCGGGTTCCAGTTCCTTGAGCGTGTCCGGATTGATCTTCACGTGGTCCGCTACCGTCGGCCCGATGATGTACGGGCGGCCGGTCACGTCCTTGCCTTCGGATTCGTAGATGGGCGTGCCTTGCTTCAAATACTTGCGGATGTCCTCCCACTTCACGGGCGCATCGGCGGCCAGATTTTGTTTCGACGCAAAGTCGTCAATCGCTCCGCTGATTGCTTCGGCGCCGGCGAGGATGAAATCCGCCTTCTGCTTCATCTCGGTCTTGGCGGCCGCTTCCTTGGACACCGGGGTGATCGTCGTGAGGTTATCCACGTTGACCCAACTGACCCCCGCCTTGGTGCGCACTTTGATCCAACTGGTATTCGACAACTCGAGCACCCGGACGAGGTCGTCTTCGTTGCCATCGAGCACGTAAACGCTATCGACCTTCAAAAAACTGGGCAGCCGAGTCAGGGACAGCGCGGGCGTTGGCGCTTGCGCGAAAGCAAGCGCAGAAAACCAGCAGCCCGCCGCCGCGACGAGGGGCAGGAGATAAACGCGGCGACTAAGAATCGTTTGCTTGAGGATCATAGAGAACTGTGGAGCGGAGCAGGGGTCGCGGCAAGCCTGCGACCGAAGGGTATCGGCCACGCGTCCGCTTACGGACTTGGCTGCCGGGACGATGGGCGAAAGAAGAGCAGTCGCAAACTGTTGAACACCACGATGACGGTGCTGCCTTCGTGCGCCGCCACGCCGAGCGCGAGCGGGATCGCGCCGCACAAGCTGCTGATGACCATCACGACTACCGTCCCCAAAGCGAGTACCAGGTTTTGGCGGATCACGCGTTCCGTGCGCCGGCTCAAGTCGTAGGCGACCAGGAAGTTCTCCAGCCGGTCGTTCATCAAAATGACGGCGGCCTGCTCCAGCGCGGCGTCCGAGCCGCGGCCGCCCATGGCCACGCTCACATCGGCGGCGGCCAGGCTCGGCGCATCGTTAACGCCGTCGCCGATCATTGCCACGCGATGGCGTCCATTTTGTTTGAGCTGCTGAATCGCCGCGAGCTTCTGGCCGGGCAGCAACTCCGCCCGCACTTCGCCGATCCCCAGCTCGCGCGCCAACCGTTCAGCCGTCGCCCGGCGATCTCCGGTGAGCATGACCGTCGCCACACCATCGGCGTGCAGGCGCTCGAGCAAGCCGGCGGATTCCGGTCGGAGGGTATCCTGGAAGACCAGCCGGCCCGCCAGTCCTGGGCCGCCGACAAATACTTCCGCCGCGCCATCAGCGTCTGAAGCAGCCGATCCCTCCCCGCCGGCCGGCAGATAGGGCGCGATAAGTTCCCGGCGGCCAAGCGCGTACGAGCGATAGCCGAAATCCGCGCGCAGTCCTTGTCCCGGCAGCGAGTGAAAGCTCGCGGGTTCTTCGAGGGGCAGACTCTCCGCTCGGCCGCTGCGCTGGATGGCGCGGGAGAGCGGATGATCGGAAAAGCGCGCCAGGTTATACGCCACCCGCCGCAGATCGGCTTCCGCGCCCGCGAACATTTCCACGCGCGTCAGCCGCAACTCGCCGGCGGTGAGCGTCCCCGTTTTGTCGAGCGCGACGACGTCCACTTTTGCCAACGCCTCGAGCGCCGCCCCGCCGCGGAATAGCACCCCGCGCCGGGCGCCGAACGCGATGGCCGAGAGGATCGCAGAAGGAATGCTCAAGACCAGCGCGCAGGGTGACGCCACGACGAGCAGGGTCATGGCACGGTAAAAAGCACTGTGCGGAGCGCCCGCGGGCGAAAGGAAAGCCGGCAGGCCAAGCGCGAGCCACCAGACGAAAAACATGGCCGCGCTCAGGCCCAGCACCGCGTAGGTGTAATGCGTGCCAAAGCGGTCGGTGAACCGCTGCGCCGGTGCCCGCATCTTCTGCGCGCTCTCGATCAGCGCGACAACTTTTTGCAGCGCGCTCTGGCTCGCCGGCCGCAGCACACGCGCTTCGAGCAGGCCATCGAGATTGAGCGTGCCGGAGTAGGCTTCGTCGCCGGACGCCTTCGGCACGGGGCGCGATTCGCCGGTGAGGTTGGATTCGTCGCACGTGCTTTCGCCCCGGGTAATCCGCACATCGACCGGGATGTGCTGACCGCCCGTGATCCGGACGATTTGCCCCGGGACCAACGCGTCGACCGGCAGCACCTGTTCGCTGCCGTCCGCGTCCAGCACGGTCGCGGTCTTGGGTGCGCCGCGCAGCAGCGTACCGATCTCCTGCTGCGTGCGATCCATCGCATAGTGCTCCATCGCGCCGGAGGCGCTGAAAAGAAAAAGCAGCAGCGCGCCCTCGTGCCACGCGCCGATGGCGGCCGCGCCACCCGCCACCGCCAGCATCAGGAAATGCACGTCCAGCGCGCCTTCGCGGATTTTCTCCCAGGTCTCTTCCGCCGCTTCCCACGCGCCGAGCAGGTAAGCCGCCGCCCAGCAAGCCAGCGTCAAAAACCAGGGCGCGCCCGCGTGTTCGGCCGCCAGGCCGCCCAACCCCGCCAGCAGGCAACCGGCCGCCTGCCAGCCGAGTGTCTTCCACTCCTCCGCCGCGTGCGCCGCGGGAGCCTCGAGCTTGCGGGGAACGAACTTCGGCCAGCGCAAGGCCTGCCAGCGCCAGAAATGGATGGCGGTCGAGCAGGTCTGTTTCTCGATCAGCGTGTTGCCCAGCACGTGCTTGACGACCACCCGGCCTGGCGCGGTGCGCGAGCCGATCTGCGCGCCGCATTGGGTGTAACTGCCGCCCGCGTCCGGCACGCCGCAACGCGAACCGTGGGGTTGGCTGACGGCATCCGCCACGCGCTTGGCCAGCCGCTCGCCGGTGTCGGCGCCCAGGGTGGCCATCGCCAGCTTGCGCGTCTTTGCCTCGAAGGCAACCGCCTCCAGGCGGGGCTCTTCCGATAGAATCCGCGCCACGTTTTCAACGACGCACGACCTGGCGTCCGCGGTCTCCGCGGGATCGGGCAGGGGTGCGGCGTTTTTCTTCATACGCGCGGGCGGGCAAAGGTCAGTTTTACCGGTTCTGGCGCACCCAAATAGAACCGCCATCTGTCGGGAAGCCGATAGTCTATCAGTATGTCACAAGGTACAACCGGAAATGTCATTGCCGCGCTGGCCAGCTTCTTCGTCCCGGGCCTGGGCCAGCTTTTGCAAGGCCGCGTCCTGGCGGCCATCTTCTTCTTCATTCTCTCCGGAGTGATCTGGGTAGTGACCCTCGGCCTTCTGGGCGTGCTCGGGCACATCATCGCGTGCCTGGACGCGGCGATCTACCAGAACCGGATCAGCCGCAGCTTATAGAGCGGCTTTGGGCGAGGAATTTGAACTGGTAGCCCTCGCCAACGGCGTCTTCAGTCTGCGCTCCGTACACAACGGCCAGACTTTTCATCCGGTCGTCGGTCCAGCAGCCGAGGCCCGCGCCGTCCACGTCGCGGGCACTCGGTTGAT
>CAXUFU010000073.1:8443-9224 GCA_964250275.1 uncultured Chthoniobacterales bacterium
GGACGTTGGCTTGGGAGCGGCGGCCAATGCAACTGCCGCCATCGACACCCTGGCGCTAAGCTACCGGGGCGTGGACGCGGTGCGCCTGCTGAGCTTCGACCGCACCCTGGATGCACTGGATTTTGCCCTGGCGAACGCCGCCGTGCTGGGCTACCCGTTGGCTTACCTGGAGCAGTTGCAGGCGCTACGCCGGGCCCGGGTCTGCGCCGTCGGGCTCCCGCACGCGCCGACCGGGTTGTCCTGGCAGCTTTATCTGGCCGATTTTCCGGCGCTGCTGGCCGGGGCGGAGACGTTGCCGCCGCCGCACGCCATCTTTTACGATCCCTATTCTCCGGCCGTGAACCGGGAGATGTGGACGCTCGAACTGTTCACGGCTTTGCGCGCGCGCCTGCGCCCGGAAGCGCCTTGTTTGCTGACGACCTACACCCGCTCCACGGCCGTGCGGGTGACGCTTTTGCTGGCTGGGTTCCATGTCGGCGTCGGCCCGTCGACGGGGGAGAAAGACCAAACCACCGTGGCGGCCAACGCTCCCGGGCTGCTGGAGCGGCCACTGGATCGCGCCTGGCTGGAAAACAAGGTTTACGCTTCGACCAACGCGGCGCCGCTGCGATCCGGCGGCATCTCTCCGGGACAGGCGCCCATCAGCGAGAGCGACTTTGCCCGGTTGCGGGCGCACCCGCAGTTTTTATCAGCTGGCGGCGTAGGCACGTGATCCAGCGCCATGCGCCCGGGGAACCTGTAGCGGCGGTCTATGACCGTCGGATTAGAAACTGTCGTAGCC
>CAXUFU010000074.1:0-9170 GCA_964250275.1 uncultured Chthoniobacterales bacterium
GTCTGCAACACGGTGAGTGCCCGGCGCGCGTCCTGTACAGGCTCTTTTCCAGACAGCAAGGGACCGGGTCGGAGACCCATCCCTACCGCGTTATATGGAACGCCGTGAGTGAAGGCGCGCGCCATGTACCGGCTCGTTTTCAGACAGCAAGGGACCGGGTCGGAGACCCATCCCTACCATTTAGGGGTTTAGGCCGCATTCCTTGCGGACCTCGACCAAGTTTGAATCGGTCGTCAGCAGGCTGGCGAGATAGGGATCGGGGCGCTCGCCCATGGCGCCAGCCCGGGCGACGTTGGCCGGGTTCAGCAAGCGGGAGAAAACCGCGGCCTTGATGCGGGCGCGCGGGACCGTCTTTTCACTGTAACCCACGTGCAGGTTGCTCGACCAGAAACGCACGCTCTCGATCCCATTCACCGATTCCGTGCCGAGGTAAATCACCGAGTGGCCATGTTCGCGCCGGCCGACCGCGTCCGACCAGAAGATCTTCATGAAATCGCCGGGCTGCGCGGCGGCGAAGTCGGAGAAGTTCGGGCCCAGACTCAGCTCGTAGAACAAACGCGCCGTGCCGGGGCCGTTGGCGTTCCACCGCCCCCAAACCCCTTGCCCATCGCGCTGCCCGGTGATCAAGAGCGGACTCAAAACCCGGTCGTCCGCGGGCACCACCCCCCGCGCGGCCAAGGCGTCGATGGTCTTCAAAAAAACCAGGTAAGTCGCTCCCGAGCAGTAACTGGGCTGCGCCAGGCTGGCATTGATGCGGAGGGTCTCAGGCCCGAGTTCGACGGCGTGATCGAGCCGTTGCGTCGCATCGTGGCCCGCGGAATAGCCGCCGGCCGTGGGCATGGTGCGGATCTGCGCGAGGATGACGTCATTGTAGGGCGCGGCACTGCTCACCGGGCGGGGAGCCATGGCCAGCGCGTCGGCGCTCGGCGGCACGGCGGTCACCGACGGGCTCTGCGCCCAACCGGAGGGGGCGGAGGTAACGGCACAAACGGCGAGCCAGCCGCAGAGAATCGCAAGGGGGGGCGCCGGTGTTTTCATGGCTGGTGCTGGCCCGAACATCCACCTTAACCTCTCCTGTGCAAGGGCGTCAGGCACGCGTCCAGCTTTGGCTTGTCAGGCGCGGACCGGCGGCTAGAGTCGCATGCTCGCTCGCAAGGACACACTGGCAGCAGAGCGTTTTTTCTCTTTTTCCATGCACATCACGCATTCGCCTTTTCAAACTTTCAACATCGTCCCGAAACTGCCGCCGGCGCTCGAGCCGCTGCGGGAGATCGTTTACAATTTGTGGTGGAGCTGGGAGCCGGCGGCCCGCCGCCTCTTCCGCGAACTGGACGTCCAGTTGTGGGAACAAACCAACCACAACCCGCTGCGCATGCTCCAGCTTTCGCGGCAGGCGCGGCTGGAAGAGGTAGCCAAGGACGAGACGTTTTTGCGCGAGTTGGCCCGGATCCACAAGCAATTCCGCGATTACATGGCCCGCCAGGACACCTACGGCCGGCTGCGGGCCCAGGCGGCGCCCGCGGGCAGCCCCAGCCGCAAGCGCGAGGATCTCATCGCCTACTTTTCCGCTGAGTTCGGCTTTCACGAGTCGGTGCCGAACTACTCCGGCGGCCTCGGCATTCTCTCGGGCGACCACTGCAAATCCGCCAGCGACCTCGATCTCAATTTCTGTGCGGTCGGGTTGCTCTACCGGCACGGGTATTTCAAGCAGCAGATCAACCGAGAAGGCTGGCAGGATGCGGTGCAGCTCAACCAGAATTTCTACAATCTACCCGTGTCCGAGATCCGGCTCGAAGGCGCCGACAGTGAGCCGCTGACGATCGCGGTGGAACTGCCGGGGCGGCAGGTTTTTGCCAAGGTGTGGAGACTCGCCGTCGGCCGGATCAATCTGTACCTGCTCGATACCGACATCCCGGCCAACAACGGCGAGGATCGGGCCATCACCGCCCAGCTTTACGGCGGCGACCTGGAGATGCGCATCCGGCAGGAGATCGTGCTCGGCATGGGCGGTCCGCGCGCCCTGGCCGCGCTGGGTCTCAAGCCCTCGGTTTTCCACATGAACGAAGGGCATGCCGCCTTCCTGGGCCTGGAACGCATCCGGCACATCGTGCGGGCGCACAAACTGGATTTCCGTGCGGCGCTGCAGATCGTCGCCGCCGGCGGCATTTTCACCACGCACACGCCGGTGCCCGCGGGCAATGACGCCTTTACCCGGGACCTGATCGCGCGTTATTTCGGCGATTATCCGGCGCAGGTGGGGATTGATTTCGACTACTTTTTCAGCCTGGGGCAGACGAGCACGGACGCGACCAACACATTTTCGATGACGATCCTGGCCTTGCGCACGAGCCGCCATGCCAATGGCGTGAGCAAGCTGCACGGAGACGTCTCGAAGGGACTGTGGAAAGACGTCTGGATGGGCGTGCCCGAGGACGAGGTACCCATCACCAGCATCACCAATGGCATCCATACCAAGACGTGGGCGGCGCCGGAGTTCATGGAGCTTTACGACCGCTACCTGGGCAAGGACTGGGAAGAGAACCTGACCAACGTCGATTACTGGCTGCGCGTGAACCGCATCCCGGACGACGTGCTCTGGGACACCCATCAGAAGCTGAAGGCGCGGCTGATTCTTTTTACCCGCGAACGGGTGCGGGCGCAGCGTGAGCGCCTGGGTGAATCGCCCGCGCAGTTGCGCGCGGTAAACAACATTCTCAACCCGGAAATCTTGACGATCGGGTTTGCGCGCCGTTTTGCGACTTACAAACGCGGCAGCCTGCTATTCGGCCAATCGGAGCGGCTCTTGAAGCTGATCAACGATCCTGAACGGCCGGTGCAGTTCGTCTTTGCGGGCAAAGCGCATCCAAAGGACGATGGCGGCAAGAAAGTGATCCAGGAAGTGTACAAGCACACGCGCGAGCCGCAGTTTGCCAATCGCGTGGTGTTTATCGAGGATTACGACGCGTACATCGGCCGGCGCCTCTACCAGGGCGTGGACCTTTGGCTGAACAACCCGCTGCGGCCGCTGGAAGCCAGCGGGACGAGCGGGATGAAACTGCCCCCGAGCGGCGGGTTGAATCTGAGCGTGCTTGATGGCTGGTGGTGCGAGGGCTACAACGGCAAGAACGGATGGCCGATCGGCTCGGAGATCCTCGATGGCACGGTGGAGTTTCAGAACGAGGTGGACATCGAGAGCCTGTTCCACACTTTGGAGACGCAGGTGATCCCGTTGTATTACGCCAAACCCGATGGGCGGCTGCCGATTGCCTGGTTGCGTTTGATGCGGGAATCGATCTTGAGCGTGACCCCGGTGTATAACACGCACCGGATGGTGAAGGAGTATTCCGAGCGGCTGTACGAACCGGCGGCGCAGGCTTACCGCACGCTGCAGGCAAACTCGGGCGCGGAAGCGGTCGAGCTCAGCCAATGGAAGAACAAGATGCGGCGCGATTGGCCGCAAATTCGCATTCGCGACGTGCAACTGGAGCACCCTGACCGGGTGAACATCCAGGTGGGCGACAGGCTGGACATTTCCGCGCAGGTAGATCTGGGGGAAGTAGAGCCCGGCGAAGTGCGGGTGCAGGCGTACTACGGCAAGAGCCAGGAGAACTCGATCGTGCAGCCGGCGATCCTGGAGTTAACCAAGGCGGAAAAGCTCGAGCAGGCGGGCAGCTATTGTTTCCGCGGGTCGATCCCGAGCAGCGAGAGCGGCGCGTTCGGTTTTAGCGTGCGCGTGGTGCCGACGCATCGGAACTTGACCCAGGAACACGAGCTGCGGCTGATTACGTGGGCATAGGGTGGGGGCTTGGAACGTACTTTTCCCTACAGGAGCTTCCTAAAGTCGTCTTCGGCGATACCTGTTTGTTTTAGAATCGCTTTTAACAAGCCACGAGGCAGATCGCCCGGGTGCATTGGCACCACGGTCTGAAGACGTGTCTGGGGATTGTATAAGGTCAAATGGCTGCCGCGCTGGTGTTCCTCCACGAATCCTGCTCTTAAAAGAGCTCTGACGATTTTACGGGAGCTAACTGTTGGAAGCCGGCTCATGCAAACTCGGGCAGAGCGACTCTTACTCCGATCAAGGCGGGGTGGTTCAATTCTTCCGGCAACTTCTCACCTCGCTTCACCAGCGCTGCCAAATAGCACTGGATCGCCTCCTCTGCGTTCTCGACCGCCTTTTCATAGGTCTCTCCGCGCGAGAAGCAACCGGGCAACGAAGGAACCGAGACCCAGAATCCAGTTTCGCCTTCTTCTCCAGGATGAAGCTCAATGGTATAGATTCCCCGCATACAAGCCGAGCTTATCATATTTTCGCGGCGTTGGTCCAGACTTCCAGGCGCATTGGCCCGAGCCGCATTGCTAGCTGCGGTTTGCGTGCTGCAGGCCGGTCCCCGTTCAACGGTTGCGGTTCAGCTTTCACCGCATCAGGCCGCATGTTTTGTGCAGGATGACCTCGGGCGGGCCCCGCTGAAAGGTGACTTGCCTGCCAACTCAAGACTCAGAGCGTGACCACATCCGTGCTCCTGTTCCACTTTCCTGGCCGCGAAAGTTGTCGCGGCCGGCCCCTTGCCCAACCGTTTTCTTCGCCTCCCACGGCATCAGGCCGCTTTCTTCGTGCAGGATGATCTGGTGTATAGCCGTCTGCTCGATCTCGAGCCCGCGGGCACCTACCAGCAAATTGATGCCGACCGCGCTGGGGCGGCTGAAACGGACCGCGGTACCTGGGAACAGGACCCGCAGGGCGCGGTCCTCCTGCATCCCACCCGCGACAGCTTGCGCTTTCGCGCTTTGACCAGCGGCCCGTTGACCATCGTGCTCGACCGGCCCGGCGTCTTGCCAACGCTCCCGGCGCTCGCCAAGGCCATCCGCCTTTTTCTGGACGGCACCCGTGACGACGTCCTAGCGAGCAAAGACGTCGCGGAAATCCAGGCGGTGCCGGATGGGCCGGAGGAGGCGGCGGCAGCATTGGCGTTGGCCATCGATCCAAGGGCGGAGACTTTCAGCCGGGCGGACCTGCTTTCGCTCGCGCATCAGCTCGACGATCTCATCTGGAGCGAACGCACAAACACCTATATTCTCTCGCCCGTGCCCAATGCATCTCCGCCGTTGCTCGTGCTCATGGACGCGCTGTTCCAGGCGCAGGATCTTCCCGCGATCCGCCGGCAATACCGCGTGAAGCCCGGAGAGGCGCCGCCGTTTTACTTCGCCCAGGTGGACGCCCGGACGTTCGCGCGCCGGGCAGGCCGCTGGAAGGTGCTCGTCTGGCCAGGCCAGCAAAATTGAGTACCGCGCCGGCGTGCTCAAAGATTATTCCCAGCGTGGACACTCCTACTTTTCCTCGCCGCCGCGATTGGTGGTTGCTGGCTGCGGCGCTGCTCTTTCTTTTGGTTTTCGCTCTTGGCTCGCGGGGGCTCAACGAGCCGGACGAGGGCCGCTATGCCAGTATTGGGCTGGCCATGGCTCAGCCAGGCGCGGATTGGTGGGAGCCGCGCATGTCGGGCTTTGCGCACTACGACAAGCCGCCGCTGACTTATTGGGCGACGGCGTTGAGTCTGCGCGCTTTTGGCAGCGAGGAATGGGCCGCCCGGCTGCCATCGCTGCTGGGCGCGATCCTCGCCCTGGCGGGGCTCGGCTGGGCGACGGTGCGCTTGCGGGGACCGCGCGTCGCCTGGTGGGCGGTGCTGGTGTGCGGCACTTCCGTGCAGTTCTGGGCGCTCGGCCGCATTCTTTCGCCGGACATGCTGATGACGGGCTGGTGCACGCTGGGCATCGCTGCCTGGGCGGAGTGCCGCCACCGGCAGGGCGCCTGGGCCTTCTGGGGTTTGTCGCTGCTGTTTTGGACGCTTGCCTGGTGGACCAAGGCGACACCCGCCCTCATCCCGCTCGCGGGACTCGTGATTGGCCTTTGGGCGATGGGAGACGCGCCCGGGCGGCGCGCAGTCCGTCTCTGGCTGCTCTTGCCTGCGATTCTGCTGCTGGGATCCCCGTGGTACCTCTCGATGCTGCACACGCATCCTGAGCTGAAACAATTCTTCTTCGGCCGCGAACTGGCGGGCCGCATGGCGGGATCCGTCGATGGCCGGCACGGCTCCAAGTTCTACTATGTGGCCGTCAGCCTGCTCGGCTGGCTGCCGTGGTGGCCGGTCGGCGCCTGGATCTGGTGGCGGCAAAGAGCCGTTGTGCCAACGACAACCGGCGAAACACCGTCGGCGGCGCCTCTGCCGTGGTATCGCCGGCTCGGACTGGAAGGATGGATCGTGGCCACTGGCCTGGTGATTTTCTCGTTGGCCTCTTCCAAGCTGCCGACCTACACGCTGCCGCTGGCGCCCTGGGCCGCTCTGCTCATCGCCCGGCCGCTCGCTGGCTTTCGGCAGCGCGAGCAGCCGGAGACGATCCCGCGCGGCCTCTTGTGGCCCGCCGCCGGGTTTGCCGCGGTCACGATCGTGGGCAGCCTGCTGTTGCCGCGCTTTGAATCCCGGCTCGGAGTCAATTCCAGCTTGCGCGACGTCGCCCGCTTCCTGCAAGCCCATGACGCGCGGCACGCCGATTTTGATCATTACTGGGCAGGCTCGGAATTTTACCTGGGCGAAGGCGCCACCCGCTACGTGATGCTGCACAACCGGCAACAGGAGCGCGCCTCCGACGCCGGCCTTTACCCGCGCCTCTTCATCGAACCGGACGCCTGGCGCGATCTGACGCTCGGAGACGTGCGCGCTCCCGGCGAACGGCTGCAGGAGCGTTGGCTCGTGCGCTTCAGCAAACAAAAGGGGACGCCTTTTGAGGCGCTCTTCGAAGCGATCAAGCGCTCCGGCGACCGCGCCAGGATCATCCGCATCGGCGACTTCGAACTGCTGCGTACCAACGCGGCCGCGGCTGCCGCTGGTAAACCGGCGAGTTTGAGCGAAAATAGGGCCACCCCATGAAGGATCCCGCCCCCCAATTCGACTCTATCGATGTCGTCCTCGCCGATGTTCGCGCGGGCCGTCCCGTGATCGTGACCGACGACGCCGGCCGCGAAAACGAGGGCGATTTAATCCTGGCGGCCGAGAAGGCAACGGCGGAGTCCGTGGCTTTTCTGATCCGGCACACGGGTGGGGTTATCTGCGTCTCGATGCAGGGCGCGGAGCTGGACCGGCTCGAGCTGCCTTTGATGACGAAATCCAACACCGAGCGCATGCGCACCGCGTACACGATCAGCGTGGATGCCGCGCACGGCGTCACCACCGGCATCTCCGCCGCGGACCGCGCGCTGACCATCCGGTTGCTGGCCGCGCCGTCGACCCAACCCGATGATCTCACGCGGCCCGGTCATGTTTTTCCCTTGCGCTACCGGGAAGGCGGGGTGCTGCGCCGTGCCGGCCACACCGAGGCCAGCGTGGATCTGGCGAAGCTGGCGGGCTTGCGGCCGGCGGGCGTGATCTCGGCATGGGCTCAAGCTTTGCACGATCCAGGATTTGATCGCTTACCGGCGCACGCGCGAAAAACTGGTCGAGCGCCTGGAAGTCGTGGAAATGCCGACCGATTACGGGCTTTTCCAGCTCTATCTTTACCGCAACACTCTGGACGAACACGAGCATCTCGCGTTGGTCAAAGGCCGCATCGATCCGGACCTGCCGGTGCTGGTCCGGGTGCACAGTGAATGCCTGACGGGAGATGTCTTTGCCTCCCGGCGGTGCGATTGCGGGACGCAGTTGCATGCCGCGTTGCGGCAGATCGAGGAAGCAGGCAGCGGCGTACTGGTTTATCTGCGGCAGGAGGGGCGGGGGATCGGGCTGGCGGCCAAGATCCGTGCTTACAAGCTGCAAGAGGAAGGCTTGGATACGGTTGAGGCCAACGAAAGACTCGGGTTCGCGGCGGATTTGCGGGACTACGGCCTGGGCGCGCAAATCCTCTTGGATGTCGGCGTGCGCAAGTTCCGGTTCATGACCAACAATCCGCGCAAAGTGGTGGGGCTGGAGGGTTACGGACTCGAGATGACCGAACAGGTGCCGATCCGTTCCGCGGCCAACCCGCACAACGAGCGATATTTGAACACCAAGAAGTTAAAGTTGGGCCATATGCTTTGAGTAGAAATTCACCCCCGGGATTCTCGATCCGCCAATTCCCTCACGAGAGTCTTGCAGCGCCACCTGGTTCGGCTTAACAATTACCCCCCTCGATGTTAAACCTGAAGGTAGGCGGACCCCGTATCTTGGGGGGCGCCCGACGCAATTTCGTTTTGGTCGCGAGCGAGTACAACGCGCGCTACGTGCAGGCGTTGGTCAACAGCACCGCGATTGAATTGATGCGCCTTTCTCCGGGTGCGCGGCTGAGCCTGCATCAGGTGCCCGGCGCTTTTGAGATTCCCATGGTGGTGCAGGAGATCGCGATTCGCAGCGATAACGAGACCCACGCCATCATCGCGCTGGGCGTTATTTTGCAGGGGGAGACCGAGCACGCGGAACACATCGGCCGCAGCGTGACCGATTCTTTGCAGCAGATTGCCTTGGCGACGCGCATCCCTGTCATTCACGAGGTGTTGACCTGCAAGGACGAAGGGCAGGCAGAAGTGCGATGTCTGGACCCGGAGCTCAACCGCGGCCTGGAAGCCGCGCGGGCTGCCATCAATATCTCGAACTTGATTGCCCAGTTGCGCGAGTAATCCGCTCGCCTTCGACCATGGGTAAACGTCGTGAGGGCCGCGAAGCGGCCGTGCAATTCCTCGTCTACTGCGATCTCAATCGTGGCACCGGGCTGGACTCGGCGACCGAGTTTTGGGATCTGCGTCCGGCCGGTGGCAGCATCCGGGCGTTTGCGTTGAAGCTGGTCGAGGGCGTGCTGGCCAAGCTCCCGGAGGTGGACGACCGCATCTCCCGATACGCGGAAAACTACGAGATCGGCCGGCTGGCGGTAGTTGACCGCAATATTTTGCGGCTGGCCATCTACGAGATGCTCCACCGCGGCGACATTCCGCCGATCGTCTCGATCAACGAGGCGGTGGAGATTGCCAAGCGTTTTGGCAGTCAGGAAAGCGGCCGGTTCGTCAATGGCATCCTGGACCGCGTCAAGATGGATCTCAGCCGCCCCCTGCGGGACGCCGCCGGTGACCCCAGCAGCGCAGCTGCCTCGTAAAAACGGTAGGGATGGGTCTCCATAAGCGTTAACTTAAGGATCGACGCAGGATTTTGCCT
>CAXUFU010000075.1:0-8043 GCA_964250275.1 uncultured Chthoniobacterales bacterium
TCGGAGGCCGCCTCCGCGAAGGGCCAGTGGCTACAGTTTTTCTTACTCTGCTCTATGACCGTCGAACCTTCCCGCCGAAGCAAAGCGCCGCCGGCGGTCACAGACCGCCGCTACAGCCCGGAATGCTCGGCGGACAGCCCGGTGGACTCGTCCACGCCAAGCATCAGGTTCAGGCTCTGCACGGCGGCGCCGCTGGCGCCTTTGCCGAGATTATCCAGCCGGGCCATGAGCAAAAACTCGTCTTCGTTGCCGTGCACGAACAAATCCGCCCGATTGGTGCCGTTGCAGCCGGTCGGAATCAACGACTCCCCTTCCGCCGCGGGCGCTACCCGTACAAACGCCTCGCCGGCATAGCGGCGGGTGAGAACGTCCAGCGCCTCCGCGCTCGACGCTCCGTGCTCCAGCCAGGAGCGGCGCAACGGCACGGACACGATCAGGCCCTGATAAAATGCCCCAAAGGCCGGCAGGAATAACGGCGGCCGGTTCAGCCCGGTGTGGACCATCATCTCCGGCACATGCTTGTGCCGGAGTTCCAGCGAATAGGGACAGGTAACCGGGCCGCCGAACACCCCGCTTTCCACCTGCGCGATCAGGCGCTTGCCGCCGCCGCTGTAGCCGCTGATGGAGGTCGCAGTGATCTCTTGTCCCGGGCGCACCAACCCTGCGTCCATGAGCGGTCGCAGCAGCAAAATGAAAGCCGTGGCGTGGCACCCGGGCACGCTCACGCGCGCGGAGCCGGCAATGCGTCCCCTCTGGCCGGCAGCCAGTTCCGGCAACCCATAGGTCCAAGCGGGGTCGGTGCGGAAGGCGACGCTGGCATCCAGGATGCGCGTGCGCGGGTTGTCCACCAGCGAGACGCTCTCGCGCGCGGCGACGTCCGGCAGGCAAAGGATGGCGACATCGGCGGCGTTGAGCAGGCGCGCCCGCTCAGAGGGGTCTTTGCGTTTTTCCGGCGCGATTTCGGCCAGTTCGATGTCGGTCCGCCGGGACAGATAATCGTTGATCTTGAGCCCGGTAGTGCCTTCGGAGCCGTCGACAAAAATGACAGGCCTTTTCATTCGCCCTTCCTCCGCCGGAACCAGCGGTCGCCATGGCCAGCCATGTGCGATGCCCTAGGCAAACTCCTGCAACATCGCGCCCAGCCGCTGCCCCACCGCGGCCATGGCGTCCCGATACGGGCTGGCACCCAAGCCGTCGAGTTGTTGCACGCCTTCCTCGATCAATTCACAGCCCGCGCGTGCCGCGGCTTCGATCGCACCACAATCACGCGCCGCCTCCCGCAGATCGCGCAGATCGGCTTCCTCCCCGCGCAGAATCAGGCGGGTGAGATGCTCGTGCTGCCCGTTTTGCGAAGCTTGCAACAGCTCGAGGATCGGCAACGTCAGCTTGCCCTTCTTCAGGTCGGTCCCGAGCGTTTTGCCCGCCGCGGCCTCGTCGCCCGCCAGATCCAGCAGATCATCGTAAACCTGGTAAGCGACGCCAATTTTCAAGCCGTACGTCTTCATGGCCGCTGCGGTGCTGGCGTCCACGCCATTGAGGCAAGCGCCCAACTCCGCCGCGGCGCCAAACAGCGCCGCCGTCTTCAGCTCGATGATCCGGTAATATTCCGCGACGTCCAGGTTCAGGTCGAACCGGCGCTGAGTTTGCAGGATCTCGCCCGTGCAAACCGCCGACGAGGCGCGCGCGATGCGCCGGCTGATCTCGGCGTCTTCAAACTGCGTCGACAACTCGAGCGCGTGGGCAAAAAGGCAATCGCCCAGCAACACGCTGATGGTACTGCCCCAGCGGGCGTTGGCGGTGGGCTGATCCCGGCGGATGTCCGCGCCGTCGAGAATATCATCGTGCACGAGGGTCGCGAGATGCACGAGCTCGATGATGACCGCCAGCGACTGGTGGCGCTCCGCGATCTCCCCCGTGGCGCCCGCGCTGAGCAAGGCGAGCGCCGGGCGCAAACGCTTGCCTTGCGTCTGACAGGCATACATGACGTAGCCGCGGATGGCGGGATCGAACGCCGCGGTTTGGGCGTGCACCGACGCCTCGGCGGCGGCGAGTTGCGGCTGGATCAACGCAAAGATTTGCGTGATTTCGGCGACGGCCCCCATGGCCTGCTGGAGGGCCGGCTCCGGCTTTGTGAAATATTTCACAAACAGAGGGTAAGCGAAGATTGGGGTGAGTCAACGCGGTGCCCTGTGGCCGGCCAAGGTTCCGCTTGTCAAGCGGCGCGGGCGCTGCCAACCTAAAGGGCGCGCTCCGCTTCCCCCGGACATGGCTACCCTCTCGTTACTCAACCCCCAGAGCCGGCCCATCCGCGCGTTCATCGAGCGGCTGAGCCGGTCGCGTTTCTTTACGATCTCGGTTGCGTTGCATTTCATTCTCGTGCTTCTCTTTGGCAGCATCGTGCTGGTCAAGCAGGTGACGCCGAAGACAGATTTTGACGATTCAACCGGTGGCTTGGTCGCCCCCGAACCGCAGGCGCCGCCGGAGCCCGTCCAGCCGATGGACGCCCCGGCCGCTCCCGCCACGGAGGTGAGCAACGCCGCCCCGCAAAATGCGCTGAGCGTCATCATGACGCCCACGAACAATTCGGCGGCGTTCAGTCTTCCGGCCGCGCCGATGACTGCTCCGACGACAGGAAGCGCGCTGACGGTCAGTACCGCGCCGTCGACGCCGCAAGCGCCGTCTTTTGGTGGCATCCCGGCCGCCAGCGCCAAGAACATGGCCCGGTTCGCCAACTGGCGGGCCAGCGGCGATTCGGGCAGCGGCGTCGGCCACGATCGCGCCTTCAAGTTCACCGCCTACCTGGCCAAATACGAAGGCGGTGACTGGGATTCGACGGTGCGCTTGGACAACGGCAAAATCAGCACCGGCAGCCTGCCGAACCTCTTGTTCCTGCTCCGTAAATGGTCTCGGAACAAAATCGACGCCAACCCGGACGCGGTGCCGCTGGACCTGGCGAGCGACAAGCTTTTTACGGAGAAGCCGCCCTTCATCTTCTTCACGGGACACCGCGATTTCAAGCTGACCGACAAGGAAGTGGAAAACCTGCAAAAGTATTTGCAGCTCGGCGGCGCGATCTGGGGAGACAGCTCGCTCCCGGGCAGCCGGTCACGCTTCGATCTGGCCTTCCGCCGGGAAATGAAGCGGGTATTGCCGGATCAGAATGTCGTCTGGGAAACCCTCCCAGCCGATCACCCGATATTCACCCAGGCGTATTACCCGGAGATCCGCCAGGTGCCGGAAGGCTTGAACTATTATCAAGAGCCGGTTTACGCGCTGAAACTCTACGGAGAAGTTTCGGTCATCTACACCGCCAATGATTACGGCGATATGTGGCAGATCGGTCTGACTGAAAAAGGTGAGATCGACTACAGCACGGACGAAAACGATCGTTACGTCGCGGCTAACCGGACGCTGCTGGAATGGGGCGATTCGTATTTCCGCAACCTGAACGTCAAGTCCTTGAACAACAGCTATAAGTTCGGCACCAACGTCATCCTGCACCTGCTGACCCGGTGGGAGGAGAAGCTGCGCAACGTGCCGACCGGTTTGTAGTTGCGGCTTGTGCGGTCCCTGGCTGTCTGGCAAGCGTGCAGAAAGATGGGTCGCGCCATGTCACCGACTGGTCCCGGACAGCAAGGGACCGGGTCGGCGACCCATCCCTACCTTTTTTTGGAGCCGCTTCGCTAATTAGCTAGGCGGTGGGGTCGGGCCCCGCCTGGAGTGGCCTTTCGGCGGTACCCGCCACGATAAACGTGATCTCGCCCTTGGGCGGGTGCGCAACGTAATGCTCCAGCAGGACGCCGGCGAGGCCGCGGCGATATTCTTCAAATTGTTTGGTCAACTCACGGGCGACGCACAGCGGGCGGTCCGGCGCCAAACGGGTCAGCACTTCGAGCGATTTCTCCAGCCGGTAGGGCGACTCGAAAAACACCGAAGATTCTTCCCGGTCGACCGCTCTTTGCAGTTCCCGCTCGCGCTGGCCGCTTTTGACCGGCAGAAATCCGCCGTAGTAAAAACGATCGGCGTTAAAGCCGGAACCCACCATCGCGGTCAAAACGGCCGACGGTCCTGGCAGAATGGTGTAGGGCAGCCCCTTGTCCGCGCACGCCCGCACCAAACGGCCGCCCGGATCGGAAATGCCGGGCAGACCGGCATCGGTGATGACGGCGACGGTGGCGCCTTCCTCCAGTCGGCCGACCAGTTCCTGGGTGCGCCGCGCTTCGTTGTGTTCGTGGAAGCTGACCAGCGGCTTGCGGATCTCGTAACGCTGGAGCAGGCGCAACGAATGCCGCGTGTCCTCCGCGGCGATCAGGTCAACCGACTTTAAAATTTCCAACGCCCGGACGGTAATATCGCCCAAGTTGCCGATCGGCGTGCTGACGATATAAAGCATCGATTTAATCGAAGCGCCGGCTACCGCAAACTAGAACGTCGTTGCCGGTGAGATCCGGTTGTAGGGCGGGCGCTTCGCCTGCCGGGAACCGCACCATGTCTGGCCAGCGGCCCCCCTTCCGCGCAAACAGAGCTCCCTGGCCAGCGTCCATGTTGTCGACCACACCCTTGAGCCCTGGCTCTTCAAAAGCCTTCCGAGATCTGACTGACGAGCCGGATAGCCGCCTGTTCCACCGCCAGTGGGATGGCCTGCTGCTCGTCTTGCTCCACATCGCTGCTGACGAAAAAACTGGTCGTCCCGTCGACCAAGCCAGAATCCAGGATCAGCCCGCTGCCATGCTCGATCAATTGAAAGCGCATGCCCACATCCAACTCGAACTCGGCGGTAAGCAAGACGTTGCCGTTCACCGAGCGGGCGGGGGTCCGCTGCACTTTCGTGATGTAAACCAGGAGCGTAGCATCGCCGTCGGTCGGAGTCGCGACCTTGTAGGTGCCGTCCTGTTGCACCTGCCGGATGATGATATCGGTCACCAGCCCCTCGATCCGCGGCAGAAGCGTGTAATTGCGCACGACCGGGATGCCGATCGTGTGGACGTCCTTCAGATACGGCGGCTTGGCCGGGCCGAGATGGTAGCCGGCACAGCCGGCAAACAGCACGGCCAGAACGCACGTGGCAGCCAGCCCGCCGCAGCGCCAGAAAAACGATCTCATGCCGCAGCCCGTCACCTCTATTGCGAGGGCAGACTGGGTTGCTCGCCCTCGGGTACTTTCGGGGGCGGGACATCGCCGGCGGCAGGCGGCGGAGGAGGAGCCGCGCCAGGGGCCGGCTCGCCGGTGCCGGGATTAGCAATGACGGGCGCCGGAGGCGGCGGGGTCGGCGCGGCCACGGGCGGCCCCACGTAATCGGGCCGGCGGGCCGTGTCCGTCTGCGCTTGCAACCGGTTATCATGCGGCTTGGGTGCAACCGCCAAGGTGCCGTTCGGACCCGGCGCCGCCGTTTGCGTGTCAGCGAAATACTTGTCGCCGTATTTTGCCCGGATGTAATCGAGCCGCGCTTTGGCCCTGGTACTATCGGCCGAGTCCGGCTGTTGGCGGATAACGTCGTTATAGTAGACGACGGCGGCCCGGAACTGCCGCTGGCCATAATAGTAGTCGGCGATCTGCAAAGAGCCGCCCGTCTGCATGTTAGCCAGCGAGGCGATGTCTTCCTTGGCCTGAGCCGCCTTTTCACTGGTGGGATAGGCCGCCAGGAAGTCCTCGAAGTTTTCCCGGGCCCGTTGGGCGGCGAGGCGGTCGTTGCTGCCGTTGCGGCTCAGGGTCAAATAGTTAAAGCCGATCTGATAAAGGGCGTCGGCGGCGATGGGATCCGTCGGATATTTATCGACGGCCACCTGGTAGGCGGCAATCGCCCCTTTGTAGTCTCCCTCTCGTTCCTTGGCCTGGCCGATGTCATACTGCGCCAGGGGCGCGTACCGGCTGTAGGGCGCGTTATTGATGATGACGTTGTAGATCGCGATGGCCCGGTCGCGCGAGCCGATGGTGGGGATGCCCAGGACCTTCTGCTTGGCGCCTTCCAGGTAGGCGGTCCCGAGGCGGAACTCTCCTTCCAGGGCGTTGTTGAAGTCCGTGCTGTGCGGGTAGTCCTTGATCAGTTTCTCGTAGGCGGAAGCGGCGCTCGGCAAATCTTTGCGCTTCTCGAGCAGGACACCGAGCTTGTATTGCGCCAGCGAGGCGACCGTCGATTTCGGGAACCGGTGGACGGTTTTTTTGTAGCCGTTGATGGCCGCGTTCTGGTTGCCCTTGGCCTCGGCGGCGAGCGCCACGTCAAACTGGGTTTGCGCATCCTTTTGGTTGGGAGCGCTATCGTCAGAGCCGGGCGCCTGATAAGTGGCGCCTTCGCCCGGGGTAATCACAACTGGAGCTGGACTGCGGAAGGGGAATGCCATACTCCCCAGGGAGAACAACAGGAAAAATCGGCCGAACTTCTTCATAGACATCGCTGGAATTGGCAGGCTAATGGAAATTGCACCGCCGTCAAGACAGGAGCAACCCCCCATGTCGCGCCCCGCCGCGGCAATGGCGGCCGGGATCGCCCGCAAGGTCAAGCTGGGCAGTTGCGCCTGGAATTTTGAGGATTGGCGGGACGTGTTTTATCCTCCGTCCCTGGCTTCCAACCAGGAGATCGCCTACTACGCGCAGTACCTGAATGCGGTCGAGGTCGACTCCACTTTCTACGCCAGCCCACGGCCGGAGGTGGTCGCCGCCTGGGCCGATAAAACGCCGGCCGATTTCACTTTCACGGCCAAGCTGCCCCGCCAAATCACCCACGAGGCGCGCCTGCGGGATTGCGCCGGCGAGCTCGAGGCGTTCCTCGCCAGCGTGCGGCCCTTCGGCGGGAAACTGGGCGCGGTGCTGGCGCAGTTTTCGCCCTCGTTCCAGTTGGAGGGCAACGAAGAGGCGCTCCGGGCTTTTGTCGCCGGGCTGCCGGCGGCTGGCGGAGTGCGGTTTGCCTTCGAGTTTCGGCATCCGTCCTGGCACCAGCCGCGCGTCGCGCGCTGGCTGGAAGACCACGGCGTTTGCTGGGTCTGGAGCGACGTGAGCGCCCTGGCGGCGCAAGGGGCGGCGGCTTTCGAGTTCCTGCCGATTACCGCCGATTTTCTTTACCTGAGGCTCATGGGCGATCAGAGCAGCAAATTCCGGCCGGACGGCACGCGGCAGTTTCGCTACGGCAACCTCCTTTGGCCGCGCGACGCCGGGCTGGAGAACTGGACGGCCCGGCTGCTAAAACACGTCGTGGACCTGCAAAAGATCTTCGTCATGATCAATAACCACTACGAAGGTTTTTCGCCGCTGACCTGCCAGCGCTTGGGCCGGTTGCTTGGCATCCAAATCGACCTGCCCAGCCTGGTCGGGCACGCCGCCGCGCCGGGCGAGGGGCCGCGCGAAAAAGACGAGCAGCTCGAGCTGCTCTAAATTGAGAACGGCGGTAGCGGCGGCGCGCCGCGTATGCGAAGCTCGCGGCGCGCGGTCTTTCCATCCATGAAGGAATTTTCTCTCCATGCGGAGTTGTGGCTGCCACGGCCGATCACGGAGGTCTTCCCCTTTTTCGCCGAAGCCGCGAACCTGGAGGAACTCACGCCGCCGTGGTTGAAGTTCGAGGTGGTCACCAAAGGCCCGATCGTCATGCAGGCGGGGACGCTGATCGATTACCGCATCCGCGTGCACGCGCTGCCGATCCGTTGGCGGACGGAGATCGTGGAATGGGATCCGCCGCACCGGTTCGTCGACACGCAGCTCAAGGGGCCTTACACGCTGTGGCACCACACGCACACGTTTGAGGAGCGCGATGGCGGCACGGTCTGCTGCGACGACGTGCGTTATCGGCCGATCGGCGGCGCATTGATCAACGCGCTATTTGTCCGCCGCGACGTGGAGCGGATCTTCAAGTTTCGGCGCGAGAGGATGCTGGAGCTTTTCGGCTCGTAAAACGATGGTAGGGATGGGAACGGCGCTAAGATAAGAAGCATTTTAGGACGGGAGGCCGAGCGCGACAGTCATCCCCGGGTTGTAGGGGGGGGGGCGCGCCCGGCCGCCACCGGACTGCCGCGCCCATGTCGCGGCGATCAGAACCGCACTCGCCAAATGATCGGT
>CAXUFU010000075.1:8053-9168 GCA_964250275.1 uncultured Chthoniobacterales bacterium
GCGCTCCGCCTGCCGTGAACGGCGCCGACCTTGGCAGGCGAAGCGCCCGCCCTACAACCGGACGGTCCCAGACAGTCAGGAACCGTCTCAGGAGAGCCATCCCTACCTTTTTTTGGATGCCAGCTTGAGGATGTGCTCGAACTCGGGCTCGGTCATCGGCATCACCGAGAGCCGCGAATGGCTCACCAGGAGCAGCTTGCTGAGCTTCGGGTCGCTCTTGATCTCGGCCAGCGCCACCGGCGTTTTTACCGCCTCCCCCGCCTGCAATTCAACAGCTACCCAGCCATCTCCCTCTTTTTCCGCGGTGGGATCCGGAAACGCCGCGCGCGTGACCTTTGCGGTGCCCACCACCGACTTATCTTTGCCGCTATGGTAATAGAGCACGCGGTCGCCGGGCGCCATGCCCTTGAGAAAGTTGCGCGCCTGATAGTTGCGGACGCCCGTCCAAGCCGTCTTGCCGTCCTCGACGAACTGCGCAAAGGCGTAAGCGTCGGGCTCCTGTTTGACCAGCCAGTAGTTCATAAGCCCTCTTTTACCAGCACGACTTCAGGCTGGCAGCAGCAATTCGAACACGGCATCCACCCCCGGATCGCGGTGGCGCGTGGCGGTCGTAGCCAGGAGGCGCTGAGCCCGCTGGTTCGAGGCCAGGCGCGCCTCGATCTCGGCGGTTGCGGTCCGCGCCCCGCGCAAGTCGCTCTTGTTGACGATCACCAGGTCGGCGGCGGCGAGCATCGCGATCTTTTGCAACTGCAAACGGCTGCCGTAATCCGGGTTCATGACCAGGATCGCCAGGTCGATCAAATCGCTCGCGAACGGCAGCGCCTCCTGTCCGGTCCCCACGGTTTCGATGATGACTAGTTCGAACTGGCCGCAGCTTGCCAAAATTTCCAAGCACCGGCCGGTCGCGGGGCTCAGGCCGCCGGATTGTCCGCGCGTCGCCATCGACCGCAGGAAGACGCGGTCGTCCTGCGCATAGATCATCGTCGCCCGATCGCCCAGGAGCGCTCCCGCGCCGGTCCCGCCGATGCTCGGGTCGTGCGAGAGGATGGCCAGCCGCGCCGCCGCCGGGCGCGACCGCAAAAAACGCAGGACCAGCTCGTCGATCAAGGTCGTTT
>CAXUFU010000076.1:0-9066 GCA_964250275.1 uncultured Chthoniobacterales bacterium
ATCCCCACGCAACGGCGTGACCACCAGGCTGGTGTAATCGGGCGTCTCCCGCGGCCGCGCGGCGGGTGCCAGCGGGTCGGCCGGAGCACCTACGGTGGCCGGACTGGAAGAAGCGAGGGCCACGATTTGGCGAGGGGAGAAAGGCTAATGCGCGGGCGCCTGACCCTTGGGCGCCATGGCCTGATTGGCAGCCGGGGCCGGGTTGTGGGTCAGCTCCAAAAAGCCGATGGCCGTCATGCCCGAGCGTAGCGCGCGATCCTGATTGACGATCAGGATTTTCACCCGGGACTCGCCGCTGGCCGGATCAATGACGGGCGCGATGAAATGCACCGTGCCCTGGAACGTCCGGCCCGGCAGATCCGGCACCCGGACTTCCACGGGCGCGCCCGGCTGCAAGTCGCGCAACCGGTTCGCGGGCAGGTACACTTCTAGATAGACCTTCGACAGGTCGACCATGGTCAGAAGCGGGAAATATTGGTCCACCGCCTCGCCTACCTCGCGGATGCGGCGCGTGACCACGCCGTCGAAGGGCGCTTTGACGGTCTTTTTGTCCTGCGCGACGATAGCTTCCTGGAGCTGGATTTCCGCCGTCTTGAGGTTGGTCTGCGCCGTGCGGGCCTCGTCTTCGCTATCGGTTCCCTTCTCGTGCAGCTTCGTCGCGGAGGTCGCCTCGAAACGCCGCTTTTCCAGGATGGCCTGGGCGCTATCGACCTGCAGTTTTTCGGCGTCGTCCTCCAGGTTGACGACCACGTCGCCCTTGTGCACCTCGTCGCCTTCCTGCTTCATGTCGCGGATGACGCCCGTGCTGCGGCTGCTCAAGTTTGCCTGGTCGACGGGGGTCAAGAGCCCCTTGAGCTCGAGCGTGGCGGAGGTGGCATCCGTCGTCTCCGGGCTCGCGGCGTGCGCGCCGCGCGGTGTCGTCTCGGCCGCGCCAAGTGCCAGGCCTATCAGGACGAGCGCCAGCAGTCCCGGCCGCGGCCGGCGGTTCCGCTCTCGGCGGGAGTGGGTCAGAAACTCCATTCCACCCTCCAATAATCGAGGAACTTGCGCATCATCACCGCCGCCAGCCGATGCGGTCCCAGATCGATCTTTGCCTTGCCGGTGTAACCCGGCTTGAGGGTGGCAGCCAGAATGTTATCGACCGGGAAATCCGCCCGCACCTGGAAATAACTGCCACCCGGCTTGACGTGCGTCGTTTCGCTGACGGCTTTCGTCCCCTGGATGGTGGTATGCAGCCGCAAGGCCGTATGGGCGTGCAGAATGAAATCCACCGGCAGACTGCCGGAGCGATGCAACGCGTCGAGCAGCACGCCCAGGTCCTGGTCGCGCAAATCGATCTGCACTTCGTAGAGGTCGCGCCCGGCTATTTCGCAGAAAGGCTTGCCGATCTCCATGGTCTCGCCGACGCGATTGCCCAGGTTCTTGGTCAAAACCACCCCGCTGATCGGCGCGCGCAGTTCGGTGCGCGATTGCAGGAAATGGAGCCGCTCCAGCCGGGCTTGCGAAGTCAACAGGCTGATTTCCGAAACGCGGCGCTGTGCGTCGTCGCCGGCGGCCTGGTAGCGGTTGGCTTCCGATTGCCATTTGCTGACGTCCTGCAGGGTGACGGCGATTTGGGTGCGCAGATCTTCGTCTTCGAGCTTGGCCAGCAGCTCGCCTTTTTCGACGTACTGGCCTTCCTCCACCAGCACCCGTTCGGTTTTTCCGCTGGTCTCCGCCGAGACGGTGATCTCCTGCTGCGGCTCGACCGTGCAATCGCCGTCCACGTGCAACGTCCAGGGCACGAAAAGCCACAGCGCCAGCAAGGCCGCCGGCAGGCAGATCCACGCGGCCAGCCGCCAGCGCCGGCGTTGCTTCCACATGCCGCGCGCCTTCGTCACCGGACGCAAGACCCGGCGGAAGGGCACTTCCCGGTAAACAGTCGCGGCCAGCAGCGCGCGGCTCAACTGCTGCCGGGCCCAGGAGAGCTGGCGGAGCGCGATGGGTGTAAACGGCGTGTTGGCCAGATGCCGCTCCAGCACGACCAGCCCTGTCTTTCCCTCGTGATGATGCGGTTGGAAAAAAGCGTAGGCCACCTGGCGTGCGCCGAGCGGCTCGAGTTCCTCCGCCCAGGTCTCCGCCTGTTCCCGGCTATCGAGCGAGAGCGCCGCGGGTGCGTCACTCACCGGCAGGCGCGCGGCCAGATGGCAAAGCCGGACCACCAGCTCGCTGCGTTGATCGATCGTTTCCTGGTTGGAAACATACTCCAGGCGCCACCGCCCGCCGGCTTGATGAAAGAGGCTGGCGCGATTCGCCGCGAAAAGATCGGTGAAATGATTGACCACCGCGCGCCCGATCTTTTGCGGGTCCAGCTCGCCCACGATCTCACCCTCGAAGCGCAGCATCTGCTCGTATTCCTGGTTACGCGCGATGGCCGCCTCGCCCTGGCGGCTCTTCAAGAAATTGGCCGCGTGCACGCAGACCGAGTTCAAGAAACTCACCAGCGTGGGATACGTTTTCGGGTCACCCGCCCCGCTCAGCCACACGTGCACGATGGCCGCGACATGCGTTTCACCCAGCAGCACCGGCACGTAGAACATCGGGTACGGCGTGGTGTTCATGATCTCGTCGTCCGCCGAACGGCCCGGCTGGCTCGGCGCGACATCGGGCGAAACTGCGCCGACGATGAACGGGCGGCGCGATTTCAGGCATTCCGCCAGCACGCGGTTGATATCGCGGCGCTGGCGTTCGTTTTCGTGGCAGGCGCAGCTGCTGAAGTTCACCTCCGCGATGACCTGGCATTCGCCGCCCTCGCCCGGGATCCAGACGGCGCCGCCCTGGGCGTTGAGCGAGGCGACGACCCGGGCCAGGAAGTCCCGGAAAAACAGCGTGCCGGACCGGCTGGTCCGGGCGAGTTCCGCGATTTCCGCCACGTGCTGGCGGATTTTGGCGCGGGCTTGCTCGAGGATTTGTTCTTGTTCGAGCGGAGACACAGTGAAACTGGAAGGTTCCGAGGCTTAACGTTTAACCCGGCGCGCGAGCGGCCGGCGCGGAAAAACCGCGGGCCGGCACCACCGGCGCCGCCAACTCTCCTAGCAAAGCGGATGCCGCGGCGAGCCCTTTAGCTCCGGGAGCCGGCCGCCTCCGGCGGCTGTTTGAGCCGGCGGCGGAAATCGACTTCGACCGGACCGAAATTTTGCTCGTGCCGCAGCACCATGTCGTTGAGCAAGAGCAGCAAGCGCTTGGCGGCGGACGGGCTGAGGATCACGCGGTTTTTGATCTCGAGATCTTCTTCGAGCACCTTGACTCCGAAGCTGTTGGCGTTGAACCCAAGATCGAGCACGATCTCCTCCGGCGTGAGCGTGCCGCGGACGAAATTCACGTACGAAACCGCGACGTGATCGGTGCTGATGCGCTGCTGGGTGGTCTCGGCGCCGGCCGGAGTGTTTGGGGTTTGGGGGTCGGACATAAAGCCAAGCATCTTAGCGCTCGGGCCACCCGTGTCAAAACCCGCGTGACTCTCAAAGAAGTTTTCGCAGAAATTCTGTTGACTGATATGACGGTTTATCGAATTATCGGCCCCGCTCGCAGAGGGCAGTCGCTTCCAGAAGTTGGACAGTCCAAACTTTCATCTGAGCAGGTTTCGAGCACGTCAGCAGAGCTTCTCACTTTTTTCTATGCCATCCGCCCAGCGAAATCGCCCGTGCACCACCCCTTGCCGCCGGTCCACCTCCGCCTTTGTAAGCCTTGTTCTGGCGGCTCTTGCCTTCTCCTTGCCGGGTTGGGCGCAGACGCCGGATCGCCGGCCGGTTCACCCGAGCGAGAGGAAGCGTCCTGTAGGCAAGAACCTGATCGACAAGGCGACCAAGCCTCTGGCGCTGGACCAGGATGGCCGCATCAACGTGATGGTGGAGCTGACCGAGAAGCCGAGCGTCCTGGTCTATGCCGATGGGGTGAACCGCCGGCATTTATCGGCCGAGAACGCGCACGCGGAAGCCGAGGCGTGGTCCGCTTCCGTCGCGGCCACCCATCAGAGCATTAAGGAGAAGCTCCAGTCGGCGGAGATCAACGCGAAGGTCATCTTCAGCGTCACGCACGCCTACAACGGCATCGCCGTTGAGGTGCGGCCGGAGAAGATCGTTAAAATCCGGGCCATCGCCGGCGTCAAGGACGTCCACGCGCTCACGCCCAAGCATCCGACGGCCGCCAGTGCCGTGGCGTTCGAAGGCGTTTCGAGCTTCTGGAACACCATCGCCGATAGCGGCCTGGGCGTGCACGGCGAGAACATTAAGATCGCCAGCATCGATACCGGCATCGACTATATCCACACCAATTTCGCCGGTCCCGGCACGGCGGCGGCGTACGCCAATAATCCGACGACGACCCTGCCCAACCCGTACATTCCCAACAGCCGCGTCAAGGGTGGGTACGATTTCGCCGGCGACGCCTATACCGGCTTCAACACGCCCGAGCCCGACCCGGTGCCCTTTGACGGCAATGGACACGGCACTGCGACCGCGAGCGTTCTGGCCGGCAGCGGCGTCAACGCTGATGGCACCACCTACACCGGGCCGTACGACAGCACCACGCCGCTCTCGGCCATGCTGATCGGCCCCGGCACCGCGCCGAAGGCAGACATCTATTCGCTGCGCGTATTCGGCGATGAAGGCGATACGAACCTGGTCACCGAGGCTGTCGACTGGGCGGTGGAGCATCAGATGAACGTTATGAGTCTGTCTCTGGGCGGCGCTGGCGGCCCGGCCGACGATCCGGACACCGTCGCGCTGAACAATGCGGCTCTGGGCGGCATCGTGACGGTGGTCTCGGCCGGCAATGACGGCGACAACTACTACGTGGTGGGCTCCCCTTCGGTCGCAACCGCCGCCATTTCGGTCGGGGCGTCGTTGGACTCGGATTACCCGGTGAGCTTCGTCAGCGGCAACAAGCCGAGCCAGATCGCGCAGCTCAAGTCGGTCTTCACCGCTGGCCAAGGGGCGCAGGTACCTAGTGCGGGCGTGACGGGCGACGCGGTCTACGCGGTGCCGCACCTCGGTCTCCCGCCGAACAGCGACGGGAGCGTCCCGCCGTTGACTAACGCCGCGGACATCAAGGGCCACATCTGCGTCATCGATCGCGGCACTTATCCGTTCGCCGCCAAAGTCGAAGAAGCGCAGAACGCCGGCGCCATAGCGGTGGTGATCGTCAATAATTCGACTGCTGCGGTCAGCCCGGAGACGGAAAACGCCACGTACACGCCGGCCATTCCCAACGGCATTATCTCGCTGGCGGATGGCCAGACCATCGAAACGTACCTCGATCCTAACGGCACGGATGCCGGCGACGGCACGGACGGTCCGGTGAACCTCACGCTGGCCCCGGCGCCGGGCGCGGCCACGGATAACATGGCGAGCTACAGCTCCCGCGGACCGCGCGAGGACGACGGCTTGCTCAAGCCGGACATCGTGTCGCCGGCGCAGGCGATCGACATGGCGCTGCTTGGCTCCGGTTATGGCGTGACGCAGGAGGCGGGGACATCCTTCTCCTGCCCCAATACTGCCGGCGCCATGGCGCTGCTTTTGCAGGTGCATCCTTTGAGCAGTGGCTGGACGATCGAGCAGCTCAAGGCCGCCATCATGAACACGGCGGAGTTCGATCTGACGGTTGATCCAACCGATTCGACCAAGATCGGCATCGGGCGCGCGGGCGCCGGACGGATGGATCTGACTGCCGCCAGCAAGGCTACGGCGCTCGCGTACAGCACGGACTTGCCGGGCGCAGTGAGCGTATCATTCGGCGTCGTGGACACGCCGATCGGCGACGATGACAACAGCGGCGTTGACGACCCGGCGTACATCATCAGCCGGAAGAAGACGATCAAGGTCGTCAACAAGAGCGGGACCAAGGCGACCTTCACGCTCGGCTTGGATGACACCGGCACGGATGTTCCCGGCGTGACCTTCAACGTGCCGGCGACCGTAACGGTGCCCGCGGCGACGACCCGCAACGGGGTCAAGACCGACGGTACGGCCACGTTCGACGTGACGCTGACGGCGGATCCCTATCAGATGATGCACACGCACGATCCGTCGATCGCGCTGACCCAGGACGGTGTGCCGCGTCCCTTCATCTCCGAAGCGACCGACTATGTGACGCTCACTCCGTCGGGTGCCGGTCCGACGCTCCGGGTGCCGGTGCACGCCATGCCGCGCCCCGTCTCGGACATGCACGCGACCGACGCGCAGTTGGTGCTCTCCGGCGCGAGCGGGACGGCGAACATCGACAATGGTGGCAACTACATCTTCACCAGCGGCAACTTCACGGAGACAGACATCTACTCGTTCCTGAAGATTCTCGAGCTGCAATATATCAGTCCGCAGCAGACGGATCTCTCAGCCACGGAGGCGAGCGCCAACCTGCAATACGTCGGTGTGGCCAGCGATTATCAGTATCAAGCCAGCCAGGGCGGCGACGTGTCCGATACGACGCTGAACTTCGGCATCGCCGCTTACGGCAACTTTGGCTCGCCGGACGGCCTGGCGACCCAGTTCAACATCCTCATCGATAGCACCGCCGGGGATACGTTCACGCCGGACTACGTGGTCTACAACTACCTGTTGGGAACGCCGGACGATGACTTCGTGAACATCTTCACGACGATGGTTGTGAACCTGAACAATGGCGCCACGACCATTGAGGATCCGATTGACGGTGTCTTCGGCCAAGTGGACATCGATCTCTTCAACAACAGCGTGCTGACCATGCCGTTCCCGGCCGCTGACGTCGGCCTGACGAATGACCAGTCCCGCTTTAACTATCAGGTCTACGGCTACTACGATGGCTTGCAGATCGATGAGACGCCGATCCTGACTTACGATCCTGTCAACCCGGGCCTGACCGAAGTGGATGAAGGCGCGGAGCCGGACTTCGATTTCGATCAGCCTGGCCAGTATTCGGTCACCTATGACAACGCGGCCATGCTGGCGAACCGCTCGTTGGGCGCGCTGCTGCTGCATTTCCAAAACGCCAGCCTCAAGCCCGGCGCCACCAGCCAGGTCAGCGACCGTGCGGACATCTTGTTGTCCGACGTTCCGGAGATCACCGGCTTCGGAGTTCCTTCCGCCTTCGTGGGCGAAACGATCACGATCCTCGGCGCGAACCTCAGCAACACGCCGGGAACGAGCGGTAACGTCACCGTCATCTTCTACCCCGATGTGCCCACGACCGGCACGGCCAGTGCCGACGGCACCTCGGTCTCGGTGATCGTGCCGCCAGGCGCCCAAACCGGAACCGTGCTCGTGGGGACGGAGACCGGTACCGCGACATCGCGCCAGAAGCTGGTGATCACGCTGCCGCCCGTGACGTCTGCGCGTCCCGCGGGTTCCACCCTGCACAACCGGTAAATCTACTCAGAAAAGTTTGTTTCCTCGATCGGTCACTATCCTGACATCCTATGATTGACTTCCATGATTCCGCTGTTGGCGGCCGACGCGTGCGACAGCTTGGCTGGCTGGGCGGCGCTGCGGTGCTGGTGGGCTGTTTGGTTTCTGCGCCCGAAGCCTGGGCGCAGGATGCCATCGGCGATTACGGTTATGTGAGCGGGAGCGATCCCGTCAGCGCCGGTGTCACTCCGCCCGATGGCGCCCAGCAAGTGCTGCTGACGACGGAGAACTCCGCCCCAACGCACGACGGAGGGACCGTTTTCGCGGATCCAATCAACACCGACGGCAGCACCGGCGCGGTGCCAACCGCCACCTTGGCGAGTTTCATCGGCGCCGATCCGGCGGTGATCAACTACAATGCCAACAACCCCGGGACGGAGGGTTCCGCGGATTTCATTGAGGTCGATGCCACCGGGGCGACGGTGCTCAGCCTCGATTATGACTTTGTCACTTCCGAATTGGTGGGCGCAGCAAATTTGCACCCGGATTTTGCTTTTCTGACCTCCGCGCAATTGGTCGACGGGATGGAAGTGGCCCCGGCCTCGTTCAGCTTGTTGGCCAGCGCCGCAGACACGGCCAACGCCTTCAAAACCATCGCGGACCCGAATGGCCTGAGTCCGTTCGACGTGCAGGAAGGCTACAAGTCGCTCTCGATTTCGATCGCTACCGCGGGTACTTACATCTTCGGCTTGGGCGTGGCGGATGCAGATACCTTTGACACGCAATCGGGGCTTTTCCTCGACGATGTTACGGTGACCGCGGTGCCGGAGCCGGGTGCGGTGAAAATGCTGTTACTGGCTTCGGCCGGTGCGGCAATCTGGTTTTTACGCCGTGGTCGGAACATGGCGAACAGGCGCGAGGCGTAAGCGCTTGGCCTTTTCCGGGACACTTTCGTCCCTGCGGTACGGCTTCATTAATGCCGAGGCGGCGGTCACCGCGCCCTCGGACTAAGGTCGCGGCACGAGGTCCGCGAAAGGGCGCTGCTTTGCCACGGCAGCGCCCTTTGTGCTCGCGAAAGTAGGTTGCGAACTCCCTTAAGCATCCTGGGTGGCGGCTGCGCTCGCCGGCGTTCTCTCTCTCTGCCTTAAAGCATGACCACCTTGCATGGCGGCCCTCCTTCTCTTCGCAGGCACGTGTACTCACCCCTGCCTGAGAGCAATTAACCGGAGCTGCCATGGCCGCGTTTCTTCTCCGCCGGATTGTCTCACTCTTGGTCGTGCTTTTTTGCGTGGTCACGATCACGTTCTTCATGATCCGGCTCGCGCCCGGGGGGCCGTTTGACCGGGAACGCAAGGTGCCGCCGAACATCGAAAAAGCGCTCCTGCTCAAGTACAAGCTCGACGGACCGGCCGGCCGCGCGGCGGGCAGGGCGTTGGGGGAGCGGGTCGGGCTGGCCCCGGGCCAGCAAATTTGGCTGGGCGAAGCGGGCTCGTTGCTCCAGCAGTACGGCGATTATCTGTGGGACCTGCTCCATGGTGATCTGCGCATCTCGACCAAGTATCTGAACCGCTCCGTCAACGAAATCCTGGCCCAGACGCTGCCGGTCTCGCTGTTTCTGGGCAGCCTGGCATTTCTGATCGCGAGCACGGTGGGCGTGTGGCTGGGAACCTTCGCCGCGGTGCGCCACAACACATGGTACGACGCCGGC
>CAXUFU010000077.1:0-7382 GCA_964250275.1 uncultured Chthoniobacterales bacterium
GGTATGAGATCATCGAGCCGGCGCCGGGCAAACCTGCCTTGCGCGTCGCGCAGGTGAGCGCGTCCCGGGAATGGCTTGAGGTGGCCTTGCGCCAGTTCGTTGAAGGCAAATCGATCGATCTGCCGCCGAACGCCGCGCCGCTGTTGAAGATGTTGCTCTAGCGCACCTGGCGCTCCGCCTGCCAGGGATGGCGCTGTTCCCGGCAGGCGGAGCGCCCGCCCTACAACCGGAACTTACCGGCTACGACTGTTGCCGCTGCCGGGCTGGGGTAATTTGTTTGCCGCAGGCTGCGACATCGCGGGAGGCTTTCCCGACAGCTTGGGACACCTTGGAGAGTCCGCCCCTACCTTGTTTTGGAGGCCGCTCCGCGGCGGCGCATTACTTCAGCGCCTTGGCCACCTCGATCACGTGCTCGGCGGTGATGCCGAGTTCCTTCATCACCGTCTCGCCGGGGGCGCTCATGCCGAAACGGTTGATCCCGATCGTCGCACCGTCCAGCCCGACGTATTCCGCCCACGTCACCGGCACCGTGGCTTCGATCGCCACGCGGCGGCGGCAGGACTTCGGGAGCACTTCTTCCTTGTATGCCGCCGGCTGCCGATCGAACCGCTCGAAACACGGGATGCTCACCACGCGCGTGCCCGCGCCCAGCGTCTCCGCCGCCTTGATGGCGTGCTGCAACTCGCTCCCGGCACTCATTAAAATCAAATCGAGCGGCGCTTTCTCCTTTACCGCGACGTAGCCGCCCAGCAGCACCCCTTCCCGGCGCGCCTGCACCGGCACGCTCGTCAGCAGAGGCACGCTCTGGCGGCTCAACGCCAGCAGCGTCGGACCGTCCGTCCGCTCCAGCGCCGCCACAAACGCCCCGGCCGTCTCTTCCGGATCGGCCGGCCGGATGACGTCCAAATTAGGAATCACGCGCAGGCCGGGAATCGTCTCCACCGGCTGATGCGTCGGGCCGTCCTCGCCCACGCCGATGCTATCGTGCGTGAAAATGTAGGTGACCGGCAAACGAGACAACGCCGCCAGCCGGATGGCCGCGCGGCAATAGTCCGCGAAGACCAGGAACGTCGCCCCGCTCGCCCGGAAAACGCCGTGCGCGGCGATGCCGTTGAGGATCGAACACATGCCGTGCTCGCGGATGCCGAAAGGAATGTTGCGCCCCGCGCGGTTGGCGGGCGAAAAATCGTCATCCCTGGCTTTCAGATCGCCGATGTAATTGAGCGTCGAGCCGTAAAGATCGGCGCTGCCGCTGATCAGGAGCGGGTTCTGTTTGGCCAGGGGCTGCAGCACCTCCTGCCCCGCTTTGCGCGTGGCTATTTTGCTGTCGGCCGGGAACTCGGGGATGACCTTGAAGAGTCCGGCGATGTCGACCGTCCTTTGGTCGGTGTCCTTCGGCAGCGTCTGGCTGTAAGCGCTCGTGACGGCGAGTTCATCGGCGAGCTGCGGATTGGCCTCCTTCCAAGCGTCGAATTTCTTGATCCACCCGGCAAACTTGGCGTCGTGACTTTTTTTCAGCTCGCTGAAATACTCGGTCACCTCCGGGAACACGTAATAATGTTCCTTGGGCAGCCCGAGGCCCGCGCGCGCCTCGTCTCCGTACTTCGCGCCGCCTTCGCCGTGGGCTTTCTGGGTGCCCGCCACCTCCGGCACCCCTTTGCCGATGAGGGTCTTGGCGATAATCGCCTGCGGTTTGCCGCTGCCGGCCTGCCGGGCGCGATCATACGCGTCGAGGAAGGCGTCCATGTCGTTGCCATCGATGGTGACTACGTCGAACTCCATCGCGTCGAGGCGCTCGGCGGTGTTCTCGCTCTGGGATACCTTCGCCATGGCGTCGAGCGTCACGGCGTTCGAATCGTAAATCAGGATGAGGTTATCGAGCTTTTGGTGCCCGGCGAACTCCAGGGCCTCCATCGCCACGCCTTCCTGCATGCAACCGTCTCCGGCCAGGACCACGACGTGATGATCGAAGATCGCGTGCTCCTTGGTGTTGAAGCGGGCCTCCGCCATCTTGGCCGCCAGCGCCATGCCGACGGCGTTGCCCACGCCTTGCCCGAGCGGTCCGGTGGTCGTTTCGACGCCGCTGGGCGCGTGGGTCAGCTCCGGGTGGCCGGGCGTCTTGCTGTGCAGTTGGCGGAAACGCTTGATCTCGTCGAGCGTCATGTCCGGGTAGCCGCTCAGGAAGAGCCAACTGTACAGGAACATGCTGCCATGGCCGGCGGAGAGCACGAAGCGATCGCGGTTGAGCCACTCGGGATGATCCGGGCAGTAGTTCAGGGAGTGGCCGAAGAGCACCGCGCCGATCTCCGCGCAACCCAGCGGCAGCCCCAGGTGGCCGCTCTGGCTGGCTTCGACGGCATCGATGGTCAGTCCGCGCGAGACGGTGGCCGCTTGGGCGAGAATTTGATGGTTGAGCGACATAGATAGTAGAGGATGAGGCACTAAGACGGACCGCGGGAAGGAGAAAAGTAAAAAACAGCTTTACGCGGGCGGCGTGAAAACACAGCTTAGCGCCCCTCCTTTTCGTGCGCACCGGCCCGAGCGGCTGCAACTTTTCATGCCTTCTTCCTTGCTCAGCATCGGTTTGCCGACCGGCAGTTTGCAGGAAGCGACGCTCGCCCTGTTCGCCAAAGCGGGCTTCCAGGTTTCCGGCGTCAGCCGTTCCTACAAGCCTTCCATCGACGACCCGGAACTGCAGGTCCGGCTGCTCCGGGCGCAGGAAATCAGCCGCTACGTCGAGCACGGCTTCCTGGACTGCGGGCTGACGGGCGCGGATTGGATCGAGGAGAACGGTTCGATGGTCGAGGTGTTATGCGCCCTGCCGTTCAGCAAGGCGAGCGCCGCGCCGACCCGCTGGGTGCTGGCGGTGCCGGAGGGCTCGCCCGTTCGCACGGTCGCGGACCTGCGCGGCAAACGCATCGCCACGGAGGCGGTCGGGCTGACGCGGCGCTTTCTCGAGCGCGAAGGCGTTGCGGCGGAGGTCGAGTTCAGTTGGGGCGCCACGGAGGTCAAGGTGCCGGACCTGGTTGATGCCATCGTGGACATCACCGAGACCGGCTCGTCGCTGCGCGCCAACAACCTGCGCATCGTCGCGACGTTGCTGGAGTCCTACCCGCAATTGATCGCCAATCGCGGTGCCTGGGGCGATCCGTGGAAGAAGGATAAACTCTCCCGGTTGATGATCTTGCTGCAAGGCGCCTTGGCCGCGCGGGACAAGGTCGGCCTGAAGATGAACATCCAGCAAAAGGAGTTGCAAAAGCTCCTGCGCACCCTACCCTCATTGCGCGAACCAACGGTATCCCCTCTCGCGCAAGCGGATTGGGTGGCGGTCGAGACGGTGATCGATGAGAAAGTGGTCCGCGAAATCATTCCACAACTGAAAATGCTCGGCGCTGAAGGCATCATTGAGTACCCGCTCAACAAAGTAATTTATTGAGAGCGGGTTGCGCGAGAATACGTACTATGGGTTCCCTGAAGAAAAGACGGAAAGCGAAGATCTCCAAACACAAGCGCCGCAAGCGCATGAAGGAGAACCGCCACAAGAAGCGTTTGCGCTACAAGAGCTAGGCGGTAAGTTCCAGGCCATGCGCCTGAAATTCGACGCAACCGCGTTGGCCCAGGGAGTGAGAAGTGGTTGCCGGCGTCTGGCGCGGCCAGCGACTCGGGCGGCAATGGGAGTCGGTTTGCTCCCGCTCATTTTTGGCGCGTTGATCGGCTCGGCTGACGCGGAATCCCGGGCGCGCGTGTCGTCGCCGCCCCTGTTCGCCGCCGCCGTCAGCGAACCGGCCGCTTCGCCGGCACGCGCACATCATGGTGCGGGGTCTGCTGCGCCTGGAAGCGCAACGGTGGGCGACCAGGATCTCGGGATTATCGACGACACTTACCGGTCTGCGGCCAAGGATTTACAGCTCAGCCTGGATAATGACCGCAAGGCCGATGCCGCGGCACATTTCATCCATGGCTTGCTGCTGGAGGATTCGTCCGACGCCGATCAGGCGATGGATGAGTACCTCAAATCGCTCAACCTGGACCCTTCGAACGTCGATCTCTCGATCAAGCTGGCCTGGGAATACCTGGGCCGGGACGATACGCCGGCCGCCATCAACCTGCTCAAGGACACGATCAAAGCCGCGCCCAAGCAGGCGGAGCCGTCCCTCGCCTTGGCGTACCTGTATTTCAACACGCTGAACAAGAACGATCTGGCGCAAAAGTACGCCACCCAGGCACTCGAGATCGATCCCGATAATTTCAGTTGCTACGAGTATCTCAAGGAGATCTACAAAGCGTCCGGCCAGCCGCAAAAGATCGCGCCGTTACTGGACCGCGCGGCAAAGGCCGATAGCAAGGATGCCCGGTTTTGGCTCGAACTGGGCGCGCTCTACGTCGACTCGCTGCTCAAGCCTTCCGCGTTTTCCGCGACCGAGAGCGTGGGGTTGAACACGCACGATGCGCCGCCGAAAAGCAGTGACGAACTGAAGAAAACAGACGCTATTTTCCAGAAGGCGTTAGCGTATGCCACCGACGATCTCGATATCACGGAGCGGGTGGCCGATTTCTACGCGGCGACCCAGCAATTGCCGGATGCCATTCCGTTGTACAAGCACGTGATCGAAACCGACCCGAGCCGTAACGCGGCGCGGGAAGCTTTGGCGCGTTGTTACATCGGAACCAACCAAAAAGATCTCGCCATCGCGACCCTGGAGGACCTCATCAAGGCCGACCCGGTGCAGCATCATGCCTACGAGTTTCTGGCCAAGCTCTACGAAGATGCCGGCCAGTACGAAAAGGCGATTGCGAATTACGAGCAGAGCCTGCTCGTGACCCCCAACCATTTTGAGGCCTACGAGAACTTGGCCGAACTGCTCATCGGCGAGCGGTTTAATAAACCGGAAAAAGCGATTGCCGTGCTGATGGAAGCGCGTAAGCGATTTCCGGATCAACCCGGCTTCGCGTACTTGCTCGCCATCGCTCTGGAAGAAGCAAAACAGCACCAGGCATCCCTGTCGATGTTTGAGGTGGCGGTCGTCGAGGCGCAGAATGCGCAGCCGGGGCTGTTGAACGCCCAGTTCTATCTGCACTACGGCCAGGCGGCCGAGCAAGCCGGGCTCTACGATCAGGCCGCGCAGTACCTGAAGAAATCGCTCGACACGGCGCAGGAGCCGGAACTCATCGCCATCACCGCAAACTACCTGGGCTATATGTGGGTCGATCACAGCCTGAACGTGGAAGAGGGCGGCGCGTTGATTAAGCGGGCGCTGGAGATCGAGCCGGACAACGGCGCCTACCTGGACAGCATGGGCTGGTATTACTATCGCACCGGCCAGTTCGACAAAGCAGTGCCGGAACTGACCCGAGCCGTGGAACTGATCAAGCCAGAAGACCCAATTGTGTATGAGCACTTGGGCGACACTTATTTCAAGCTCAACGAGACCGCGAAAGCGGTGGGCTGCTGGCAAAAAGCCGTGGAGCTGGACCCTGCCAATCCTGCTCTTCCGGAGTTGAACAAGAAGATTGCGGACACAAAGGCCGCGCCGATCCCTGTCGCTGCTCCTGCGCCGAGTGCTTCGGTCGCACCCAACCCAAAGTAGATCCGGCTCTCCGAGCCTCGTAACCCAACGGTAGGGATGGCTCTCCGAGCCGGTCGTTATTCCAGGTAGGGATGGCTCTCCGAGCCGGTCCCTTGCTGTCTGGCAAGCGTGTGCGTAGACGGATAACGCCGTGCACTGGCAGGCTCTGCCGGACAGTCAGGGACCGGGTCGGAGACCCATCCCTACCTTTCTTTGGAACCGCTTCGCGATGGTTACATCACTCTCCCGCCCACTCCGGCAAGGTGAACGCGAAGCAGGCGCCTTCGTTCTCCTTGCTTTCTGCCCAGATCGTCCCACCGTGCCGCTGCACAATCCGCTGCACCAGAGCCAACCCAATGCCCGTCCCCTCAAATTCGCCGGCCGGATGTAAGCGCTGAAAGGCGCCGAATAGTTTCGTCGCATTCTGCATGTCAAACCCCGCGCCGTTGTCGCGGATGTAATACGTGGCAAACTCAGGTCCCGCCACGTTACCGCCGATCTCGATTTCTATCTTCTTGCGCATCCCGCTGAACTTGAGTGCGTTGCCTAGCAGGTGCACCCAGACCTGGCGCAAAAGCAGCGGATCCCCGGAGGCCGGCGGCAATTCGTTGATCACGCAGTTGACGATATGAGCGCCGGGCGGTTCCCGCACTTCTTCATACGCCTCCCGCGCCAGTTGGGTCATGTCGATCTTCGTGGCGCGCAGGGGCTGGTAGCTGATCTTGGAAAGCGCCAGCAAGTCATCGATCAACTGCGCCATGGTGTTGGCGTTCGCGGTGATACGCGCCAGGGTCTTGCGGCCGCTTTCATCCAGTTGCTCCTGGCCTTCATTCGCCAGTGCTTGCGCAAAGCCGCTGATCGCGCGCAACGGCGAACGCAGATCGTGGGCGACGGAATAGGAGAACGCCCGCATCTCGTTGTTGGCGTCTCGTAGTTGGGTATTGCTGCGCTGCGCCTCGTGCTCGGCCCGCGTGGCCCGCAGGACCTGCTGGGCCAACGACACAAACACGCCTCCGAGCAGAACCAAGCTGATCACTCCGGCAACGTTTTGGAACCACAGCGCGCGCCGGCGCGCCCGCTCCAGCCCCTCCAGGCGGCTCGCCAGCAACCGGTCTTCGTCCGCGATCATGGCCTCGGTATCCGAGCGCACCCTCTGCGTCAAGCCCACGCCTTCGCCGTTGATCACGGCTGGATCCATGGCGCCGGCTCCCAGTTGGCGGCGCTGGGCGATGCGGGTGCGCACCAGGGCCAAACGCCGTTCGATATCCATTCGCAGCGTCTGCAAACGCGCCATTTGCACGGGGTTTTCGCCCATCAACTCGCGCGCCCGCTTCAGCTCTCCCGGCAGCTTCTCGATGGCGGTATCGCAGGGCTGCAAGTAGCGGTCGAGACCGGAAACGGTGAACATGCGCTGGCCGCTCTCAGCGTCCTGCACGCTGGCGAAGATGTCTTTGAGGACGACGTCTACCTCCGCGGTGTGCGCCACAAAGCGGGCGGCGTCTGCCTGATGCTTGATATTGCGATAGGAGAGCAGGCCCAGGCTCAGCAGCAAGGCCATGGCAATGCCCATCGCCCACAGCAAACCGCGCGGCAATTGCTGGGTCTGAAGAATGAAGGCGGGCAGACGCATCGGGCAGACAACTTAAGGGCGTTAAAGCATGGGGCAAGCCACACCGGGGATTTAAGCTCCGGGGCCTATGCCGGACAGCCGGCATCCTGCTCTCGTGGTGAGCGGCAAGTTCTTTCCGGCTGTAGCGGCGGTCTATGACCGTCGGAGACGCTGTGCTTAGTTGACGGGCGACGACGGTCATAGAC
>CAXUFU010000077.1:7392-9016 GCA_964250275.1 uncultured Chthoniobacterales bacterium
GTCGGCCTGGCGGTCGCGTCGCGGTGCTCGCCCGCCCCCCCCCCCCCCCCCCCCCCCCCCCCGAAACCCCCGGAAGGGCGCGCCCCTCTCCTACCGTTCGACGCGCAAAATGTGCGCCGGACGCGTTTGCGGGTCCAGCCCCACGTAGTTTTGCCGACCACGCCACTCGAAACGTTCGCCAGTCAGGAGATCGTGCACCCGGTACACGTCACCGCGCTCGATAAAACCAAATTCCTCGTAAGGAACCTCGACCTGGCCGCTTTGCCAGCGCTGCGGATCGAGGTTAACCACCACCAAGACAATGTTGTCCAAGGCCAGCGTCATCTTCAGGTAACAAAGGATCTGGTCATTGTCGCAACGCAGGAAACGCAAGTTATCGTAAAGTTGAAATGCGCGATTATCCGCCCGGATGCGGTTCAGCCGGGTGATGTGCTCCTTGATATTCCCCGGCGCGTTCCAATCCCGGGCTTTGAACTGATACTTCTCGCTGTCCAGATATTCCTCCCGGCCCGGCAGCGCGGCGTTCTCGCACAGTTCAAACCCGCTGTAGATGCCGTAGACCGTCGAAAGCGTGGCCGCCAAAGTCGCCCGGATGAGAAAGCCCGGCCGGCCGCTCTGCTGCAAATAGAAAGGCAAAATGTCCGGCGTATTCGGGAAAAGATTCGCCCGATAATAGTCCTTCATCTCCGTCTGCGTCAGCTCCGTGAAGTATTCGGTGAGTTCTGCCTTGGTATTGCGCCAGGTAAAGTAGCTATAGCTTTGGGTAAACCCTGCCTTGGCTAGCGCTTTCATCATCTTCGGCTTGGTGAACGCCTCCGATAGAAAGATCACGTCCGGGTAACGCGCGTGCACGCCATCGATCATCCACTGCCAAAATGCCACCGGCTTGGTGTGCGGATTATCCACCCGGAAAATGCGGACGCCTTTGCCGGCCCAGAAAAGAATGATGCTCTTCATTTCTTCCCAGAGCGCCTGCCAGTCGGCGCAGTGGAAATTGAGCGGGTAAATATCCTCGTAGCGTTTCGGCGGATTTTCCGCGTACTTGATCGAGCCGTCCGGCCGTTGGTAGAACCAATCCGGATGCTGGGCGACGTAGGGATGATCCGGTGAACAATTGATGGCGAAATCCAGGGCCACTTCCATCCCGAGCGACTCGATCTTCTTGAGCAGCCACTCGAAATCCTTGAAAGTCCCGAGCGCGGGTTCGATCGCCTTGTGCCCGCCGGCCGGGCCGCCGATGGCGTAAGGACTGCCGGGTTCGCCTGGTTCGCTGGTGACGGAATTGTTGCGCCCTTTGCGCTTGGTGAAGCCGATGGGATGGATCGGCGGGAAATAAATGACGTCGAAGCCCATCGCCGCGGCGTCTTCCACCCGCGGGCCGCAGTCCCGGAAGGTCGACGTGGAGTCTGCCTTCCCTTCCGCGCAGCGCGGGAAAAACTCGTACCAGGCGGCAAAACGCGCCTTGGGCCGGTCGACCCACACTGGGATGGGCGGCTGCATCTCGGTCGAGACGCTCCGGTCTTCGTAGATGGCCATGAGCACAGCCAGCTCAGGCGAATGCGCCAGCGCGTCCACTTCGGCCGGCGATCCCTGGCGCATGGCGGCCGCCAACTCCCGCAGCCGC
>CAXUFU010000078.1:0-2343 GCA_964250275.1 uncultured Chthoniobacterales bacterium
GCCAGGTAGTCAACACCCGCACGCTGGGCTATCAGACGACCGGCGTGCAGCGGTACCTCCGCGGCCTGCTCCCGCACCTGGGCGAGGACCTGCGGCGGGTCGCGCCGCGCCACAGTCTCCAGGGCATCAAGGGCCATCTCTGGGAACAGTTCGTCCTGCCCGGCAAAGTGGGCCGCGATTTACTCTGGAGCCCCGGGAACACCGGACCGTTGGGAGTCAGCCGGCAAGTCGTGACGTTCCATGACGCCAGCGGCCTTGATCACCCCGAGTGGTTTGAGGGGAAGTTCGCGCGCTGGTACAACTGGCTGCTGCCGCGGCTGGCGAAAAAGGCCGTGCGTCTGATCACGGTCTCCGCGGACGCGAAGAGGCGGCTGGTGGCGCGATTGGAGCTGGCCGAGAGCAAGGTCGTCGCCATCCCCAACGGGGTGGACGCCCATTTTCGGCCTGCCTCCAGCGAGGCGAGGGCTGTCTTGCGGCAGAAGCTCGATCTGCCCCGCGCCTTTTTCCTCTACGTCGGTTCGTTGGAGCCGCGGAAAAATCTTCCCTTGCTCTTGCGCGCCTGGGGCCAGAGCCCGCGGGAGGATTTCGAACTGCTGGTGGCGGGCACCTCCGGTCGCATCTTCCGGGACAGCGGCCTGACGGCGACCAAGAACGTCCGTTTCCTGGGCAGGATCGATGACGAGGATCTGCCGACCCTCTACTCGTCCGCCCACGCGTTCGTTTTCCCCTCGCTGTACGAGGGCTTCGGGTTGCCTCCGCTCGAGGCCATGGCTTGCGGTTGTCCGGTGCTGTCGTCGGACACCACCAGTCTGCCAGAGGTTTGCGGACCGGCCTTCGCTCCCGCTGGCCAGCCGGACGGCGCGGTCTCCTATTTCGAGCCGACGGACGTCGACTCGACCAGCGCAGCGATTGCCGGTATGATGGCGCGTGCCCCGGCGGAACGAGAGCAGATGGCGCGCAACGCATTGCGCCGCGCCGCGCTTTTTTCCTGGGAGGCGGCGGCCGCCAAGACGCGCGCAGTGCTCGAGCAATGCAGTGTGGAAACTTGAGATCGCGCGCCGTGGGCCGCAGCCCGCACGTCTTCTGCTAGAGAAGCTACTCGAAGATGAATGATTTGACGGCGGCGATCATGGCGGATCTCGGTGAGGTGGAGCGGCGTTACGGAAAGTCGAAGCTGGCAGCGGCTGTGATCGGGCGGGGCTTCCATGCCCTGCTTTTTTACCGGTTGGCCCGCCAGCTCCGGCAGTGGCGCATCCCCTTGCTGCCTCTGGTGCTCACCCGGATCATCCAGGTGCTCTATGGCATCGAGCTCGATCCGGACGCCAGGTTGGCGGCGGGGATCTGCATCGTGCACGGCAACGGAGTGGTGGTCGGAGACGGCGCCGCCATCGGGACGGGCTGCCTGCTCTATCACGGGGTCACCTTGGGGATCAAAGGCACGCCGCGCGGCGATGGTTTCCCGACCATCGGCCGGGACTGCGTGTTAGGGGCGGGATGTACGATTCTGGGTCCGGTGGTCGTCGGCGACGGCTCGGTGATCGGGGCCAACGTCATGTTGGCGGAGTCGGTGGAGGCGGGTTCGATCGTGAAATGCGCGCCTCCGGTCATCGCCAAACGCCAAAGGAAAACCGTCGTCGCCCAACCGGTGCCGCCGGGGGACCAGGACAGCACGACGGATACTTCGCCGGACTCCGTGGCGTGAGCGGCGGAAATTCCCTTCGCGCAACCGGAGTGATCGCAGCTAACTTCGTCCAATGAAATTTGCGGCCCACGGCTCCCCACCAAAACGCCGTGTGGAGGAGCCATGAACATCGCGCTGGCCCATCATTGGTTGGTCGGAATGCGCGGGGGCGAGAAGGTGTTGGAACAACTGTCGGCCTTGTTCCCGGCGGCGCCGATTTACACGCTGGTGGCCGATCCCCCGCGGTTATCGGCCCAGTTGCAGAGCCACGACATCATCACGTCGCTGCTGCAGCGTTTTCCCGGGGGCATGCGGCAATACAAGCGGTTGCTCCCGTTGTTTCCGTGGTGCGTCGGCGAGCTGGAAGTTTCCGCCGGCACGGATTTCGTCCTGAGCAGCGACGCCGCCGTCATCAAGGGTCTGCGGGTTCCAGAGGGGGTGCCGCATGTCTGTTACTGTCATTCTCCGCCGCGCTACATCTGGGACATGCGCGAGACTTACATGCGCCAAACCTCGGATCTCGGAGCCGTGGGCCGCGTCGTGTTCCGTGCCGCCGTGCCGCGGGTGCGGCGGTTCGACCGTCGGGCGGCGCAACCGGGGGCTCCTTTAATCGCCAACTCCCGGGTCGTCCAGGAGCGCATGCACCGGGTCTACGGTCGGGG
>CAXUFU010000078.1:2353-9010 GCA_964250275.1 uncultured Chthoniobacterales bacterium
CCGCCCGTGGCCGTGGCCGACTTCGAGGCACAAGGTCGCGATGACGGCTACTATCTGGTGGTCTCCGAGTTGGCGCCGTACAAGCGCATTGATCTGGCGGTCGAGGCGTTCAACGAGTTGCAAAAACCGCTCGTCGTGATCGGTCATGGTTCGGAGCTGGGCCGCCTACGGCACATGGCCCGGGACAACATCACCTTTTTGGGTTCCCAACCGTTCGCGGTCCTCAAGCAGCATTATGAACGCTGCCGCGCGTTGATTTTTCCCGGCATCGAAGACTTTGGCATCACGCCCTTGGAGGCGCAGTCCGCGGGCAAGCCGGTGATCGGGTTTGCTGGCGGCGGCTTGCTGGAGACGACGGTCGAAGGTGCCACGGCGATCTTGTTTCACGAGCAGAACGTCGCGTCGCTGGCGGCGGCGGTGCGTGCGTTTGAAGAGCGGGCAGGGGAGTTCGAGCCTGGAGTGTGCCGGGCGAACGCCGAGCGTTTCGGTCCGGAGCGCTTCCGTCGCGAAGTGAAGGCGTTCCTGACCGAGCGGTACCCAGATCTCTTTGGAAATTACGCGTGGCCCGCGGGAGCGCTTGTCAACGCGCCGGAGAGCGCCCGGTGAGGCTCGCCGGCCTGGAGGTGCAATCTGGTGATGCTTCCCGGGAGGGAGCTAGGGATCGGGTTTGACGCCAACAAGCCGGCGCGTATAAGGGACGTGATGACCGCACCGAGCTTCCGCGTCACTGAGGCTCCAAGGGCGCGGTTGGCCTGGTTCGGGTGCGGCGCGCTCCTTACCCTCCTCTGGCTCTGCTCTCTCTCGGGCGCCGCCGCGGGAGAAGAGCAGCCGGCGCGGCCGGGCGCGCTGGAGCCGTTCGTCACGATCGAAGCCGAGGCGCCGGGGAACTCGACCAACGGCCACACCGTCACGATGCGGAGCGCGCCCACGGACAACATCATCACGCCGGAGATGGAGGCGTCCGGGCGCGGCTATGTCGAGCTAAACGCCCGAGGCGAATACCTCGATTTGCCGAAGACGCCGGCCGCGAACGCCTTGGTCATCCGGCACTGCATTCCGGATGCGCCCAACGGCGGCGGGATCAGCGCGACTTTGAGCTTGTACGTCAATGGCGTTTTCCGGCAAAAGCTGAAGCTGACTTCCAAGTACAACTGGCTTTATGGCCCGGTCGGGCAAAACGGCCAGTCGAATGATCCCAAGGCCGGTGTGCCCCATGTTTTCTGGGATGAAACGCGGGCGTTCATCACCGGCGGCCTGAATGCGGGCGACACGTTGCGGCTGGTCAAGGAGGCGGACGACACCGCCGCGTTTTACCGGATCGACCTGGTCGATCTCGAGCGGGTGCCGCCGCCGCTGGCGCCGCCCGCGGCCGGCACGTTTCTCTCCGTGGCGGATTACGGCGCCACGGGGACGGGCAGCGCGGACAGCACCGCCGCCATTCAACGCTGCATCGCCGACGCTAAGGCGCAGGGCAAAATTGTTTGGATGCCGCCCGGCACGTACTATCAGACCGCGTTTTTCGATCTCGCCGGCGTCGCGGTCCAGGGCGCGGGGATGTGGTACACGAACCTGATTTCCACCAATGCCGGCACCGGTTTCGGCGGCGCGATCGGTTTCATCTTGTCCGGCACGGGTGCGTCGGTTTCCGATCTCTTCGTGGAAAGTGCGGTGCACGACTCGCGGACCGTCCCGGGTGGCAAGCCTTTCACTTGCCGCTACCAGCATTGCCAAAATTGGCAGGTGAACAACGTCTGGATTACCCACACGAACGTCGGTTTTTGGATGAGCGGCGCGACCGGCGGGACGATCCGGAGCTGCCGGGTGCGCATGACCTTTGCCGACGGCATCAATCTCAACCGCGGTTCTTCCAACAACCTGGTCGAGGACAACTCCGTGCGAGGCACCGGTGACGACGGCATCGCGCTGCTCTCCGAGCACGGCAAGACGGAGGTCCCCTCCGCACACCAGACCGTCCGCGCCAACACCGTGACCGCGGTCTGGAGCGGCCTGAACCTCGACCTGGCCGGTGGCAGTGGCCATATCATCGAGGACAATTATCTGGCCGATAACGCGACGCAGGGCTGCCTCGGCATCAACCTGCCCGGCGCCTGGCAGATGTATCCGCTGACCGACACGATCATTCGCCGCAACCTCATCGTGCGCGGGGGCGGCATGATCGGCCGGCAGCGCCGGGGGGCGATCTGGATCTATCCCGGGAGCACAACGGTGAGCGGGGTTGTCATCAGCGACAATGTGATCGCCGATTCCCTCTTCGCGGCCATTCACCTGACCGGAACCTCCCAACAGGAGATCACGTTCGAGCACAACACGATCGAGAATCCGGGCGGGCAAGCGGTGCAGATCGACGCGCAAGTCCAGGGCTCCGGTGTTTTCAAGGGGAACATCTGCCGGGGGGCAAAACTGCCTGAGAACACGGGCCTGGCGAACGCGTCGAGCAGTTACAGCGTCGTCGCGAGCGATAACTCCTGGCGCTAGCAGCCAGCCGCTGGAGAAGTCACGTCACGTCATGCTGCCCAGGACCTCCGGTAACCGTGGCATCCGCCACGCACGGGCAGGCAGTTGGAGAGCCGTGCCATGAGTCGCAACCGGGCCGAGGCAGTCCGCGGGGTGACGTGGTCGACGCTGGAAAGTGTCGCGGGCCAGGGATTGTCGTTCCTGGTCTTCCTGTTGCTGGCACGCATTCTGGCGCCGGCGGATTTCGGCGTGGTCGCCATCGCCAATCTGTATGTGCTGGTGGCGCAGTTTTTCATCTTCCAGGGTCTCGGCCAAGCCATCATCCAGTTCGACGATCTCGACGACGAACATCTCGACACCGTCTTCTGGATCAACCTGGGCGTGGGCGTCTTTTTCCTGCTCGTGACGCTGCTGGCCGCGGGCCTGGTGCAGCGCTGGTTCGCCGTGCCGTCGCTGGCGGCCATTCTGCGGGGCCTGTCGCCGATCTTTATCTTGGCGGCGCTTTCGGACGTGCAGAACAACCTGCTCACCCGCCGGCTGCAATTCCGCGCGCTGGCGTTGCGGACCTTAAGCTCGTATTTCGCCGGCGGCCTCACCGGCATCGTGCTGGCGCTCTCGGGCGCGGGCGCCTGGAGCCTGGTCGGCCAGCAGGTGGTCCTGTGGGCGGTGAACCTCGGGGCGCTCTGGGGCGCGAGCGATTGGCGGCCCAGGTGGCGGTTCAGCCGCGGGCGGGCGCATCGGCTGCTCCGCTTCGGCGTTAATCTGCTCTGGGTGGATCTCGTGAGCCTCCTGAGCCGGCGCTCGGACCAGCTTTTTGTCGGCAAGGCGCTCGGGGCGACGGCGGTGGGTTTGTACGCGGTCGGAGCGCGGGTCGCCACGCTGCTGGGCGAGGTGCTCGTCCGGTCGCTGGGGCGCTTTACCGTCAGCACCTTTTCCCGTCTGCAAAACGAGAGCGCGCGGCTGCTGAGCGCGGTCTACCAGATCACCGAAATGCAAAGCGCGTTCGTGGCGCCGGCCGCGGTGGGTCTGGCGCTCGTCGCGCCGGAGATCGTCTGGCTGTTTTTCGGTCCGAAATGGATGGCGGCGGTGCCGATCATGCAGCTCCTGCTGCTCGCCTGTCCGTTCGAGGCCCTGTCGGCCATTCATCAATCGATCCTGGTCGCGCAAGGGCGCCCGGCCTGGTGCTCGGTCGTCACGACCATTCATGCGCTGGCAAACGTCTGCCTGTTCGCCGTAGCGATCCACTGGGGCGCGATTGCGGTTGCGGCCGCGTTTTCCGCCCGCGCCGTGTTGATGTATCCGGTGGAGTTGGCGTTCCTGCGCCGGGCGACCACGCTCTCGGCCGGGCGTCTGGCGGGTCTTTTGTGGCCGCAAGGCGTGGCGGTGGCGATCATGGCGGTGTTGGTCAGCCTGCTCCGGCTGCAAATCGGCGCCTACCCGGCCGTCCTGCGGTTGACGATCTCCGCCGCGGCCGGTGCGGCCATTTATGGCGCGGCATTGGCTCTGCTCAATCCTAGGCTGCTGACCGTACTCTGGAGCTTGCGTCCCGTGGCGGCGAAAGCGCCGCTGGCCGAGTGATTGAGGTTGACCTGGCCTCGGCGATTTGCGGTACGGTGCGGTCAGCCTGCGGTTGAACTCCATGCGCATCCTGATCATTTCGAACCTGTTTCCGCCTTACATCATGGGCGGGGCCGAAATGGCGGCGCATTCCCTGGCCTCGTGGCTGGCGCGTGCCGGCCATGAGGTGCGCGTTTTGACGACCGCGCCGAACCGCGCCGCCGAGGGGACCGAGACGATGCTCCCCGGCCTGACCGTCATCCGGCGTTTTTTCGCCAATATCTACCAGGTTTATCTGGCCGGGCGGCAGCCGTTCGCGCGCCGGGCCGTCTGGCATTTCAACGATCATTTCCGGCCCGAAAACGAACGCATCGCCGGCGAGATCATTGACGAGTTCCAGCCGGAGGTGGTCAACACCCATGACCTGCAAGGCATCGGCTACAATGTACTCAAAGCGATCGGCGACCGGCGGCTGCCGTGCGTGCAGGTGTTGCATGATTTCGGGTTCATTTGCCTGGCGATGAACATGTTCCGTGCGGGCCGCGAGTGCCCTTACCATCATTTTTCTTGCCAGGCCTCGACCGCGATCAAGCGCCGCTATTTTACCCATATCAAAGCGCTCTCCTTCGTTTCGCCCTCCGCGGCGCTCCTGGAGCGTTACCGGCCATACCTGCCGCCGCACCTGGAGGCGAGCGTGATACCGCTCACGCTCGATTTCGCGCCGGCGCCCGACCGGCCGGACCATCCCGCCCACGGTGGGGAGGAACCCCTGCGGCTGCTTTACGTCGGCCAGGTCGAACCCTGGAAAGGGATCGACTTCCTCTGCGACGTCCTGGAGCCCTTGGCGCGGCAGGGCGGTTTTCATCTTCAGGTGGTTGGCGGCGGCAATCTGCTCCAGAGCTTGCGGGCGCGTTTCGCCGGCGCCGATTGGATTACGCTGGCCGGGAAAGTGGCCGCCGACGAAGTCGGCGCGTATATGGCGGCGAGCGATTTGCTCGTGGTCCCATCGGTGTGGTTTGAGAACGCGCCGCTGGTCACTTCCCAGGCCTTGCGGCTCGGTTTGCCGGTCCTAGCCAGCCGGATCGGCGGATTGCCGGAGATGATCGAGGCCGGAGTTGTCGGCGACCTGGTGGCGCCGGGCGATGCCGCCGCTTGGACCGAGACGTTGAAAATGCTGCGGCAGGAGCGCGGGATCGTTGCACGATGGCGGAAACTCGCGCAAGATTCGCGGCGAACCGGCAGCCCCGACGTGCTCGGTCCACAAATGGTGGAGGTCTTCCAACGCACCGCCGGCCAGGCCGGCCGTCACCCGCTCAAAACCCTGGTCTGAGCTCATCATGGCATTCTTTAGCAGCGGCGACCGTGGCGACGGCTTCCTTTCGGCGGCCCACCTGCGCGTCGGGCGTATTCTCTTTCAGGTCGGCTGCGCCATCATCCTGCTCTATTTCCCGAGCGGCATCATGCACGCCGTCCTCGGCAAGGCCGTCTACATCCGCGACGGCTTGCTGCTGCTGCATCTGGCCGCCTGTCTGGTCTGGTTGTTCTGGACAGGGAAAGCGGGCCCGTTTTGGCGGCGCACGTGGTACCTGCTGGTGCCCGCTCTGTTCATGCTGCCGACCGTCGCCCTGGCCAATTACCGGGTGGAAGGGTTGATCTTCATCAAGTGGACTGCCTGCTGGCTGGACTGGGTAATTCTCGGGCAACTGGCGCGCACGGTGCTCACCGGGTTCGAGCTGCCGGTGCGCATCTTTTTGGGCTGCGCCATGGTGCTCCTGCTGGCCGATGCGGCCGCGGGCCTTTACGAGGCCAAAACCAAGGCCTACCTCCTCCATGAGGAAGCCGAAGTTTCCGCGTTCGGCGTGCCGGTCGCCCGGGAATCAAGGCTGCTCGGCCATTTGCGCGTCAAGGGGCTGCAACGGGACGTTTTTTCCTACTCGAATTTGATGGGCATGAGCGTGGTGGCCGGCCTGCTGGTCTTCCTCAGCCAGAGCGCGCTGGCCGCGCAAGTCGCCAGCATCGTCTGGATCCTGGCGTTCGCGATTTGCCTTTTCGAGTCGGGCGGCCGCTCCGCCTTTTTCGGCGTCTTCGGCGCGGCGTTGGCGACGGGTGGCCTCCTGATGTTGCCTGTGCTCACGCGGCGAAATTACGGCAAGATCGTCGGCGTTTGGCTCGGGGCCGCTCTCCTGATCAGCATTATCGGGGTCGGCGCGCTGGCGGAGTCGGTCGGCGGGTCGGTCATGCACGGGTCGGACATCGGCAACTCCGATAGCGCCTACATGCGCGACGCCAATTGGAAGGGGATCACCGAGGCCATCAAGGATTTGCCCGTCGTCCTGGTCTCCGGCGCGCCCCTGGCTTCCCTGGTCGACTCCGTCATCGAGCCGATCTACCACTGGGCGGATAACCAGTACCTCTGGCTGCTTTACCACACCAGCATCATCGGCTTGCTGGCGGTCATCGCCTACTTCGTCTTCGTGCTGCGGCTGCCTGCCGTCCCCGGCAGCGAGTGGGCGCGCGACGGTCTGGTGATGTTTCTGCTCTTTGTCATGGGCGAGGGGGTGGCGCGTGAATCCATGACGTTTCTGGGTTGCATGCCGTTGTTCATGCTTTGCGGTTGGCAAAGCT
>CAXUFU010000079.1:0-6470 GCA_964250275.1 uncultured Chthoniobacterales bacterium
GCCGATACTCAACCCGGCCAGAAACTGGCGAAAGGTCTCGCGTTGGGAGGCGACGAGCTGGTCTTCGCCGGTCATTTTGAAAAACCAGGTCTCGCCGGGCGTCTCGAGGATCCCGCCCAGGACACGCGATTTCAGGCCGCCGTTGAGCAGCGGCTGCTCGCTGACGAAATCGACGAAGAACATTTGGTGGCTCGCCACCGTCATGGGCGTGGCAGCCGCCGCCACGTCGGCCACGGGCGCGAGTTTGAGCTGGTCGCGCCACCGGTTGATGTTGGCCAACAAACCGCCGGCAGTTTCGGGGAAAGAGATGATGGAAACGTCCGCCTGCTGCCCGTCCGCCGCGCGCACCAGGAAGCTTCCCTTGCGGAAGCCGGTGGCCGGTTGCGCTTCCCAGCCGGTTGGCGCGGTCCATTGCACCGCGGCAGGACCGGCGCCGGACGCGGCCTGCGGCTCCGGGGCAGCCGGCGGCTCTGCCTCTTTGGGGATGCGGTAAACGGCGATCGCCGAATCGTTATTGCAGCCGCAGATTCCGGCCAGGAACAGTGCGAGCAGTGCTATTCCGGCCAACCGGAAGATCGACAGCCGCAATGCGAAAGGGTGCTCCACGGCAAAGCCGACGTATGCTTCGGGCGGGGAGATGTCAAGGGTCCAGCACGAGGTAGGGATGGCTCTCCGAGCCGGTCCCTTGCTGTCTGGCAGGCGCCCGGAGAAAGGGGTCACGCCAACCACGCTCATTGTTCCCAGACAGTAAGGGACCAGCTCGGAGAGCCATCCCTACCACCATCCCTACCTTGGCCGGATGACCTCCGCCGCGAAGCGCTCCATCTCTTCGAACTGCGGGCTGCATTGCAACAGCAGCAAGTTAACCCCCGCGTCCTCGAACTCGGCCACCCGCGCCGCCACCTGCTCCGCGGTGCCGATCAGACCGGGGCGCAAACCGCGGTTGGAAACCGAATACTCCTCGATCGTCATGCGCTGCTCGAGCTTCGTGCCGCTGAGCCACTGCTGGTAGTTCGCAAAACCCGCGGCCGAGGCCTGCACGTCCGTGATGCGGGCGAGTTCCTGCTGCGCCTCGCGTGCGGTGTCGCGCACGATCGAGTACGCGGCGATGCCGTACTGCATGGGCGGCAACTCCAGACGTTCGCGGCGCGCTCGCATATCGGCGATTTTCTCCCGGATGCGCTCGGGCGGGTCGCCGTGCATCACGTAGGCGTCGCAACGCCGGGCGATCAGGTCCTTGGCCGCCTCGCTTTCGCCGCCCGCATACAAGACCGGCCGGGGCCGCGTCAACGGCTTGGGCGCGAGCACGGCGTTTTCGATCCGGTAGTACTGGCCCGCAAACGAGAAACGCTCCTGTTGCCAAAGGCCGTCGACCACCTCCAGCCACTCCGCGGTGCGCGCGTAGCGATCCTCGTGCTGCTCGAAATGGACCCCGTACTGCCGGGCTTCATCCGCCCACCAGGATGAAACCACGTTGAGCGACAAACGGCCCGGCGTCCCGCAGATGTGATCGATATTCGCGGCCTGCTTGGCGAGCAACGCCGGGGCATGGAACGTCGGCCGGACGGCGACCATCAACTCCAGGCGCTCCGTCACGGCTGCCAGCGCGGCCGCCGTGCTCCAGGCGTCGAGCGCCGGGGCAGCCGTGCCTTTGATGTCGTTGAGGTTGAGCTCGGCGACCAGGGTGAGGTCGTAGCCGATCCGCTCGCTGCGGCAAGCCAGGCGGCGCACGTAGTCCCAGGAAGCCGCCATCCCTTCGTCTTCAACGTTGCGCAGCCAACCGCCAAAGATCGGTAGCCAATAGCCGTACCTCATCATCGGCTAAATCTCCTCTGCGCTGGCGGCCGCCAAAAAGTCGACCAGCCGCTCGTGCGGATCGAACCCGATGACCCGCGGCGCGTCCGCGACGAAGTTCGAGAGGGCATTGATGTCATAGTAAACGCGCCGGCCATCGCGATCGTCGACCATGGACTCGATCCCGCCGACATCGATCCGGGCGGCCTGGGCGATCCGTTCGCAGGCGTCGATGACCGCGGCCGGCGGCGTCGCCGCTTCCACTCGCAAGCCGCGCTTGGGGGCGTCAATGGCGCAGGCGCTCGTCATGGTGCGGGCGAGCGGAGCGCCGTCGCGGGTCTGGCAAGCGTCGGCCGGGCAAAGATCGAACGAGCCGGCCTCCGGGTAGACGTCGATGGCATACAGATATTTGCCCCCGAGGGTCTCGACCCGCGTGATATGCCCGTCGCGGGCCGGAATGAACTCCTGCACGAGCGCGACGTCGTCCAGCCCTAGCGCGATGGCAAAGCCATCGGCTGCCGCTTGCAGTTCCTCCATCGAATCGAAGCGCGTGATGCCCGCCCCGCTGCCGCCGACGTTCGCCTTGACGACGACCGTGAAACGCAAGCCAGCCGCCGCCGCCGGCGCGTCCGCCGCCCGATGGATGACGCGCGAAGCCGGTGCCGGCAGCCCCAACTCCGCCAGCAGAGTCAGTTGCAGCGCTTTGGAGACTTCGTAGCTGAAGGCCTGGTAGCCATTGATCACCCGCACGCCGAGCCGTTCCAGGTGGCCCAGATAGTTGAGCGTGTGCAGGATCGCACTGCCGCCCCCGCGCAGATAGGCCGAAGGGCTCATGCGGTTAAAGAGCACGGCAAAAGGCCGTTCCATGGCGGCTGGATCGTAGAAAAACGGCGCGCTGGCGTCGATCCTCCGGTAGGCAATTTCCCGCCGGTCGAGCGCCGCGAAAAGCGGCCGGAACCAGTCGGGATGCTCGTGGTAGATGGCGAGGGTAGGCGTCGAAGAGTGCATGCGCGTGTTAATCCATTCGCACGTCGCGCCGCGCGCAGACGTTTCAGGATCTCCGGGCGGGACGTCTGCCGTGCCAGGCATCTTGCCTGGCACATCTGCGCACTCATGGCGTGGGTCTGGCCCGGCGTCGGGGCGAAAAGCGGCTTGCGTTTGAAACCGCATCCACTATTCGTCACCAATATGGCAGACAAGTCCATTCGGCTTCCCGACAGCGTTCCCGGCCCCTGGTACGTGGATGACACCTGCACGCCCTGTCACGTGTGCCTGGATGAGGCCGGGCCGTCCTCCGGCTTCGACCTCCTGCGCTACAATGGCGACGAAACCAAGGTCCTTTTCGTCAAACAGCCCGCCACGCCGGAAGAACTGGCGGCGGCGAAGAGCGCCTTGGAGATCTGCCCGACCAACGCGATCGGCGACGACGGGGACTAGCAACGGTTCCTGCCCATAGGAGCCCGCGACGTACCGTGTGCAGGCACGCTTACTTTAGATCAGGGACCGGGTCGGCGACCCATCCAACCTTGGCTGACTACTTGACCTGATCGCTCGTATCCGGTTTGGCCTTCGGCTTGGCCGCCAGCAACAGCTTCATCTGCTCGAACTCGATCTTGGCATTATCCGCGTAATTAGTGGTGCCATTTTCAAACAGCACGACAAACCCAAAGGTGAATACCAGGGTCAACGCCACCCAAAAAAGTTTTCTGATCAGGTCCATACAATCGGGTGAGGTTTGTCTTTCCGCGGCACTCGCGCTGTGTGATGCGTGAGCAATTATCGCGCTAGCGTCTTTTCAAGTCAATCCGCGCATGCCGCCTGCCCAGGTCATGACCGTTCCTTTGCTTGATCTCAAGCGCCAATTTGTGCCCCTCCGCCACGAGATCGAGTCCCGGGTCCAGGCGGTCATCGAAAGCCAGCAGTTCATCCTGGGCCCGGTGGTCGACGCCTTTGAAGAAGCTGTCCGGGCTTTTTGCGCCGCGGGCTGCGCGGTCGGCATGAGCTCGGGCACCGACGCCCAACTGGCCGCCCTGATGGCGCTCGAGATCGGCCCGGGCGACGCGGTCATCACGACGCCCTACACGTTCTTTGCCACGGCCGGCTGCATCTCCCGGGTGGGCGCGCGGCCGGTCTTCGTCGATATCGAGCCGGAGACGTTTAACCTCTCGCCCGCGGCTCTGGCGCATTACCTGGGCAACGTCGCCCGCCGCGACGCGAGTGGCGTGCTGCGGACGCCGGGCGGCGAACGCCTGCGCGCCATCGTCCCGGTGCATCTTTTCGGCCTGTGCTGCGCGATGGACGAGATCCTGGCGCTGGGCCGCGATTTCCGCCTGCCGGTGCTCGAAGACGCTTCGCAAGCCTTGGGCGCGGAATACCCGTTGCGGGCAGCGGGCTCCGCGGTGCGGGCGGGCGCCATGGGCGAGCTCAACTGGTTCAGTTTTTTCCCTTCGAAAAACCTCGGCGCTTTCGGCGATGGCGGCATGGCCCTGGCCCGGGACGCGGCCTGGCGGCCCAAGCTGCGCGCCCTGCGGATGCACGGCATGGAAGACCAGTACATCCACCGGTTCATCGGCGGGAATTTCCGCCTCGACGCCTTACAGGCCGCTGTCCTGGCCGTCAAGCTGCCGCACCTCGACGTGTGGTCGGCCGGCCGCCGGGCCAATGCGGCCCGGTACCAACAGGCTTTTGCCCTGGCCGGCCTGCTGCCGAAGATTACCGTGCCCAGCGAACCGTACGCGGCCTCCGGCGTGGAGCAGCACCACATTTACAATCAGTACGTCGTGCGCGTCGCCGCCGGAGAACGCGACGGCTTGCGGTCGCATCTCACCGCGGCGGGAATCGGGAGCGCGGTCTATTATCCGCTGGCGTTGCACGAGCAGGAATGTTTTCGTCCCCTCGGCTATGCGGCCGGTGATTTTCCCGCCGCGGAAGCCGCCGCGCGCGAGTCGCTGGCGCTGCCGGTTTTCCCGGAACTCACGCGCGATGAGCAGGCGTCGGTGGTGGCCGCCATTGCCGCGTTTTACGCGTAAGCCCAGGCCGACTTGGATTTGCCCATGAACGACGAGAACATTGCCCCCAGCCGCCCCCGGGCTCGCAAGCGCGGCTGTGTGCTCAAAGGCTGCCTGGTCATCGTGATCGTCGTGATGTTGATGGGCGTGATCTTCGGGGTGGTCGGGACGTATGTTTATTACGGCTTGCGACCGTTCATCAGCCAGGAGCCCATGCCCATCCGGGTCTATCCGGCGACCGATGAGCAGTACCAGGCGGTGCTCGCGAAAGTGGCGCCGTTTGGCCGCGCGATCGACACCCAAAAAGAAGCCGCGGTGGAGTTGACCGCCGATGAGTTGGACATCCTCATCGCGCGCGACCCGGCCTGGGCGGAATGGCGCGGCAAACTGTACCTGGCCATCGTCAACAATGAGCTGGTGGCCGACGTGTGTACGCGCGCGGACCAGGACGACAGCGCCCAGGGCGTGACCCTTTACTTCAACGGCCGCTTTTTCCTCCGCGCCTCGATTGCCGGCGGCGAGTTTACCGCCGTCTTGCGGCGGCTGGAGACGCTTTCCGGCCAGCCGCTGCCGAACGTGCTGGCGCGTTGCGTCACCAGCGCGGGCTTTGCCCAAAGCTTCGACGACAGCGTCAATCGCCGGATCAAGGACAACTCGTTTTTGGCTCGTTACCTTTCGCGGCTGCGGACCGGCACGATCGAGCACAACCAAATCGTCGCGGTCTCCAACGGCGAACATAACGTGGTCGCCGTGCCGGACGAAAAATCAAAGTAGACCCCTCGACGACGATCCAGAGCGCGTGCACGGGCACGCTCCGTCGTCGTGCCCCTGACTGTCTGGCGGCCGGCAGATGCATCGAAACGGACCGAATGGGGGCACGACGGAGCGTGCCCGTCCAAGTGCGTCAAGCTCCCTGGGCGGCGAAGGTCGCCAGCGGATCGCGCGAGGAGGCCCGGCCCGCCATCACCCAGCCAAACCGGCTGGTAAACGCCCCGGCCAGAAACGCCACCCCCGCCCATGGCGCCAGGCCGCAAGCCAGCAGGGCCACGGCGATCGGCCCGGTCAGTAACTCCGCCGCCTGGAGCAACCCACCGGCGATGCCCTGGTGGAGAGCGCGATCAGCGGCGCCGTGCCGCCGTCCGAGCAACCAAAGCCAGAGCACGGTCTCGACCGCCGCCGCCGTCCACAGGATCGCGTGCAAAGCCGGTAGATGGTAGCCGAGAAGCAGCAGAGACGCCGCGGCGGAACCCAGCCCGGCGGTCCCGAAATGAATGGGCAGCAGCGACCGGTGGGTGAACCACGCCGGGATGGCCGTCGCGCCCAGCAGCACCCCGGTATACGTCGCCGGGAGCATGCCGGAAAACGCCGCGCCCAGCATGAGCAACACCGCCAGCGCGCCCGTCAGCGTTTGCAGGAGACCCGGCGGGAAAAGGTGGCGCGCGTACACCTCCAGCACCACCGCGCCCGGATTAGCGCAGATGCCGAAAACGGTCAGGATGTAGACTCCCATGGACATGGCCGAGCGCAGCTTGAAGACGCGCAGCATGTTCAGGAAGAGCATCGGCCGGCCGAGATCGAGCACGAGCAGCACCGGCGAGATGACGCCGCCGCCAAACGCCAGCCACATCGCTGCCCGGCTGACTTCCGGGTGATGCGCGAACCAGGCCG
>CAXUFU010000079.1:6532-8988 GCA_964250275.1 uncultured Chthoniobacterales bacterium
GCCGCCAGGGCGATCACCGCGGCCATCCCGCTCAACCCGCCCACGAACAGGTAAATGGGCACTTCCCAGGTCCAGACCGGCGGTTTGATCACCGGCAGGCCGAAGTAGCCCGGTTTGTGCCCGTTTTTACCTTTTGCGCTGTGGCCTGGTCCCCCTTTCGGGATGGGTCCACCGGCCACGTCGACGCCGCGCCCGTTGACGTGGCCCTGGAGCAACGCCTCCGCGCGGAGGCGCTCGAGCCGCTGTTCAAAGGCAGGATCCCGTTCCATGCGAAAACCTTCCACTACAAAAACGCGAAAGCCGCCGCCGCGACGGCCACGGCCCCGAGCGCCGTCGCAAACGCCGCGGTCCAGCAGGCGCGGAGATGGATTGTCGGCACTTCCGGTTTGGGTGGGAGGCCATACGCCTCCGGTTCGCCGAGCAGCAGAAAAAAGGCGTGGATGCCGCGGACGCTGGTCTCTTGCGGATCGTAGTTCTGGGCGTCGGGATATCCCTGCGCGTGGAGTTGTTCCAGCCGCTTGGCGGCGTGCACGCGCAGTTCATCCAGTGGACCAAAGAGGATGCTCTCGGTCGGGCACGATTTGGCGCAAGCCGGCACCAAGCCGCTGGCCTGGCGGTCGTAGCAAAAGGTGCATTTGAAGGCGCCGCCCGCATCGAGCAGCGGTTTGGCCCGGCGATCGATCACGCCGAACGGGCAGGAGACCACGCAATAGCCGCAGCCGTTGCAAATCTCGTTTTGCACCAGAACGGAGCCGACTTCGGTGCGCACGATCGATCCGGTCGGGCACGCTTCGAGGCAGCCCGCTTCCTCGCAATGCTTGCAAACGTCGGAGAGGAACAACCAGCGAAAGGGATCCTCGTCGCCCGGCTCGAGCTGGCCGGACATCGGCCCGGCGAGCTGGCGGCCTCGATGGCGATCCTGCTCGACGAACAGCACGTGCCGCCAGGTCGAAGCGCCGAGCGCATCGGTGTTGTCGTATGAGTTGCCCGACCAGTTGAACCCATCGTCCGGCACGTTGTTCCATTCCTTGCACGCCACTTCGCAGGCCTTGCAGCCGATGCAGATCGTGGGGTCCGTGTAAAAGCCGACCGTCCGGCCGTCCTGCACGTAGGAGTGCCGCCGCTGGTTGGTGCTGTGGATGCCCTCGCCGATCATAATGTAAAGGGAGCGCGAATTACTGCGGCTGGCCTTGCTGGCCCTGCGACTGTTTGAGCGCGTTCTGGCGCGACGGCGGGTGCCCCGGCAGGTTTTGCTCCGGATGCTCGACCACGGGATCTTCTGCCGGCGGCGAAAGCCGGTTCAGCAAATCGCGCGCGGCGCTTCCCGTGGGCATCTGTCCCGGCAGAATCGTGCAGGCGAGCACTTTTGACTCCATGATGGTTACGTTCGGCTCGCCGGAGAGCGCGAGCAGATCATTGACGACGCCGCCCTTGACTGGCCCGGCGTAGCCCCAATGGAACGGCATAGCGACCTGGTGCACGGTGCGCCCGGCCACCTGCAAGGGCCGCGTGCGGCGGCTGACCAGAGCACGCGCGCCGACCGCTCCGCGCAAGGTCGCGACGATCACGTGGTCACCGTTCGCCACCCCGATCTCCGCGCCGAGTTCCGGGGATAGCTCGATGAAAAGCTCCGGCTGGAGCTCGTTCAGGTGGCTCAAGAAACGGCTCATGCCGCCCGCGGTGTGGTGTTCGGTCAACCGGTAAGTCGTCAGCACGTAGGGATACCGCGGATCGTTCGGCGGAGAAAACCGGTTGTCCGGCCGGCTGAACCAATTCACCCCCGGATTTGTCTCGCGCGGGTACAGCGCATTGTGGACCGGCGATTCCAGCGGCTCATAGTGCGTCGGCAACGGTCCATCGGCCAGGCCCTTCGGCACGTACAACCAGCCGTAGCCGTCCCCGTGCAGGATAAAGGGCCGATCGCCGGCCAGGCCCTGGAGGCCTTCCGCGCCCGGCTTCGGTACGTGGTCCGGGCGCAGTTTGACGGAGAAATCCGGCACGTCGTCGCCGACCCATTTGCCTTGCGCTTCGTCCCACCAGACCAGCTTCTTGCGCTCGCTCCAGGGCTGGCCATCCGGCCGGGCGCTGGCCCGGTTGTAGAGAATGCGGCGATCGCTCGGCCAGGCAAAACCCCAGCCGTGGCCGTAGAGCCCGTGCGGCTTGCGCTCGTGCGCCTTGTTCACGCCGTCCGAGCCGTAGCTGCCGGTGTAGATCCAGCAACCGGCCGCGGTCGAGCCGTCGTCTTTGAGCTCGAGGTAATCGTCGAGCTGCGGCCCATGGTGCGGCTGACCGTGCCGATCTTTCCAGACGACGCTTTCCTTTCCCGCGGGCTCGGCCGGCGCGACCTGCCAGCCGTTGATTTCCGCCAGGACGGCTTCCGCCTTGGCCTCGCCCTCTTCGTCTTCGGGATACCACCAGTCCAGCGCCCGCAACGGTTCGTCCATCGGATCGGTCGA
>CAXUFU010000080.1:0-8931 GCA_964250275.1 uncultured Chthoniobacterales bacterium
GGATTTTATATCCTTGGAAGTCCATGTCCACGGCGGCTGTTTTGCGCAGGAATATGGAACCGGGGCGCAGCCGCTGCACCTCCTGGATGGTGGCTTTTAGCCGCGGAAAAGCACTCATGCCGCGGAAGGCGCTGCCATCGTAGTTTTGCAGCTCTTCGCGCAACGCCGCTCGCCAGGTGGGGTGCGTCTGCAAGTAGAGCAGGCACCAGTAAATGAGGTTGGTCGTGTTGTGCGCACCGGCCAGGAGCACAAGATAGATGTCGTTGATCAGATCCCAACGGCTGGGCGGCGCGCCGCCATTGGCTTCATGGGCGCGCAGGATGGCCGTCAAGTTGTCCTCGGGCGGCTCCGCCATCGCCTGCCGGTCGTCCAGGATGCGCCCGAACTCCGCGAAAACCGCCTTTTTCCGCGCCCGGTAGCCCGGCCGGTTATAATAGAAGTGCCGCATCCAGCCCAGGCTGATGCCGTAGATAAACTCGTATTCCCACACGTCCATTGTGTCGATGGTGGCGTCGCTCAACTCGCATTGCACCACCGTCTGACTCGATAGCTTGATGATGGTTTGCGCCATCAGCCGGGTAAAATCCGTCGTCTGGCCCGCGACCTGCCCCAGCCGCTGCGCGATGATGCTGTCCATCTTCGGCACCTGGCGCATGATTACATCCGGCCGGAAGGCCGGCTGCAAGTGTTGGCGCCGGGCGCGATGGGGCTTGCCGTCGAGTTGCGTGACGTGGTCCGGCCCCATCTGCTCGCGGAAAGCGACGTTGCTATGCGCGTAGCTCCAGTTTTCCGGATTGCGCCAGATAAAGTCGTTGGCCTCCAGGCCGCCCAGGACGATGGGCGTCTTGCCCGCCAGCGGCAGCCGGTAGATCGGGCCGTTCTCGCGATAAGCGTCGAGGTAAAAACGGAAAGGATCGCGTTTGACCGCGCGGCCGGCGCCGAAGAGCGGCAACCCACCTTTGTACAACGGGAGGTTGGTTGCGGCCTTGCGCGCCGGGGGGGGGGCGGGTTCGGCGGTGGCTTGAGCAGTTTCCCTGGTTTCCATAAACTGATAATGAACGAACTTAGTTTTGTGGGTTAGAGGCGGGGAGTCTTAGCTGGACTGCCAACGGAACATCCGCCGCTCCGCCCAGCGACAGAGTAGATAGCTGCCAATCGAGAGCAAACCGGCAATCAACGTGACCGCATACAACCGGTCGGCGCGGTATTCGGTCACCGATTGCACGAGTAAAAATCCCAGGCCTTCGCGCGCGAAGAACCATTCCGCCACGATCGCTCCGGTCAAGCAACTCGTGAACGCAATCTCGTGCGCTGCCATGTAGTAAGGCATCGCGGCCGGCCAACGGACGAAGCGAAAGGTCTGCCAACGCGTGGCGCGCAGCGTGCGCATCCGATCCAGCAGCACCGGATCGGCGGCGCGCAGCCCTTTGTTGAGGTTGGCCAACAGCGGGAAAAAGCAGACCAGGACGACGATCACCAGCTTGGGCGCGAGCTGGTCGCCCAGGGTGAGGATCAAGATGCTGGCCAACGTCACGAACGGCACGTTCTTGATCAAGACCATCCAAGGCGTGGTAAAAGCCTCCATCGCGGGCAGATAAACAAAGAGCAACGCTAACACGAGCGCCAGGATATTCGCCAGCAGATAACCGAGCAAAGCGACTTCCAGAGTGAGCAGCGTGTTCTGCAAAAACATGGCGCGATCCGTCCAAACCGCGTCCCACACGATGCCGGGGCCCGGCAGCACCATCACGGGCACTACCCCGAGACGGGTCACTAGCCACCAGACCAGCGGCAGCGAGACGAACATCAGCGGATAAGACAGGCGATTGGCGGACATCTAGGCGGAGGCGGTGGGCTGGACAGGCTGGTGAAACTCCTCCATGGGCGTGATCTCGGGGTCGAGGCGGTTGGCCAAAACAGGATCAGCGGCAGGCTCCGGCGCGTCGAACCCGGCCACGCTCTCGTCCGCGCCGGCCGCGCCCCCCAGAATGCGCCGCAAGGCTTGCCTGGTGTGCGCCGCCACCTCCAGAAAGCCGGTGGTGGCGCGGAACGCTTCCGGACGCGGCCGGGAGAGCGGGATCGGCAAGATTTGCGCAATGCGTCCGGGGCGCCGGGAGAAAATAGCCACGCGGTCCGAAAGGCAGACGGCTTCCTCCACGCTATGGGTGACGAGCAAGACGGTCTGCCCGGTGCGTTCCAGAATGGCGGCCAGCCAATCCATCATGCTGGCGCGCGTCAACTCATCGAGAGCGCCAAAAGGTTCATCGAGCAACAGCAAACGAGGCGAGTGCACGAGGGCGCAGGCAATGCTGACGCGCTGGCGCATGCCGCCGGAGAGCTGGTGCGGATAATGATGCAGAAAAGATCCGAGGCCAAAGTCCGCCAACAGTTGCGCGGGATCGGCCGGTGCAGAGTGAGCTGGCAGGGTCGCGCCGACGATCTCCAGCGTCAGGCGCACGTTTTGCAGCGCCGTGCGCGAAGGAACGAGCGCAGGTTGTTGGAAGGCGACGCCGACCTGGCGCTGCCGGCAGGCCTCCGCGGGCGGTTGCCCGAAGATGCGAATATCACCCGTGCTGGGCTGGTCGAGACCTGCAAGCAGGCGCAAGAGCGTGGTCTTGCCGCAGCCGGAGGCGCCGAGCAGCGTGAGAAACTCACCCGGTGCGACCGCCAGATCCACGTCTTCGAGCACCGGCGGAGCCGAAAGGCTCGCCGAGAAACGCTTGGTGACCCCGTGCAGGGCAATCGCGGGCAAGTCGGGTGAAGTCATCGTGGCAGCGTGTTTAAGGCCGGGCGGCGGGCGCGGCGGCGCGGAGATGAAGAGTACCGCTTTGCACCAGCCGGGCGGCCAGGCGATCCCAGTGTTCCAGGTCCATTTCTTGCAGGGGCGACCCCGCCGGCCCCGCGATCAAAGAGCGCTGCAAGTCGAAGCGGCGGCGCACCATGGCCGGCGTGAGTGGCACGTCGATCGAGCGCCGGGCGGTGATCTCCGCCGCTTCTGCCGGCTGATCGAGGATAAAACGCAGGGCGCGCCCCGTCGCGCGCAAGTAGCGGCGCAGCACCTCGGGCGACGTTTCCAGGGTATCGCGCCGCACGATGGAGACATCGCCGAAATCCACCCAGCCCCATTCGTCGAAGCGAAATGCCATCCAGTTCTGGTAGCCGGCGCGTTCGATGATGCGAGGCTGGTTGACGATGAACGCGCCGTAGAAATCGACCGTGCCAGCCAAAAGCGGGTCAGGCGTAAAACCGACCCGGTCGATGTGCAGGGACGCCATGGGCAGGTGATATTGGTGCACCAAAAAGTCAAGAATGTAATCGGAGCCGGGTTGCAGGCCGATGGTCTTGCCGATGAAATCTGCCGGCTTGAGCCGCCGTTTGGAAGGTTGATTTTGTGGGACGGTCTTGTCGATGCCGAGCCAACAATAAGGAGAGCTTTTGAGCACCGTGCCGATGGCGACGAGATCCGCGCTCGTGGGGCTGGCCATCAGTTGCACCAAGCCCACACCCGCGGGCGGGACAGCAATGTTCAGTTTGCCGCCGACCAGCAGTTGCAGCGGATCGATCCCCGGGCCGCCGGGCACCAGTTCCAGCTCCAGACCTTCGTCGCGGTAAAACCCTTTTTCGATGCCGACGAACCAGGGTGCGATCTCGTCGTTGAGCACCCAGGGCAGGCCCACCCGCAGTTTGGTGGCGGAACCGGCGGCGGGAGGGGGCGCCAGCGCTTCCAAACCGGTGAGCAAGGCGTTTGTTGCGTACCGGGCGGCCGGCAAGGCCTGATGCACTAACCTGGTGGCATCCTCCAGCGACATTTCTGGAGTGGCCGGCGGCTGGGCAGCCGGTTTACACCCGCTTAATCCGAGCCATACCAGCAGCAGAATGAGCCACCATAACCCTCTCCCCATCAGCAATTCGCCCTCCAATCTCCCCTTGCGCTGCCGGAAAAACTATTATCCTGCCGTGCCGTGTCAAGACAGCAGTGCGTGCCCGGATTGCCAGAGCGGGCGCTTCGCCTGCCGGGGATGACGCCGTTCCCGGCAGGCGAAGCGGGGGGGGCTTGCCCGCCGGCCCCGCCCCCCCCCCCCCCCGCCCTACAAATCGGATGCGCGCTTGTCGGCCAGGGTGGCCCTGCAACGCACTGTCCCTGTCATCACTCCCGTTTCGCCAGGAGACGCCGCAGGTCGCGATCATTCGTCAACGCGGCGGCCATTTCATCGATCGCCTTGAGGGCGACACCCTGATACTGCGACCAAAGACCTTGCGGCAGGGCGAAATCCACGTTCTCGATCGCGGTCGCGAAGAACGGACCCAGTTTATTTTGGACTTTCCGGTCGCGCAGGATTTCGACGTAGAAGCGGCAGACGATCTCCGTGTCGGCGATGCCGCCGAGGCCCGTCTGCGACCATTGCGTCAGGTAAATGCGCACGAGCGACTTCCCCGCCGGCATTTTCGGCTCGTCCAACACCGTCGAGGGCATGCTCAGGTCCCGGTTGATGATCACAAACGGCGGCAGCTTTCCCGCCTGGACGCTTTGCTGCATCGCAGCCGCGAAAATGGGCCCGCGGCGCCGCTCGTCCAGGCGATTGACGACCGGCCCGAAAGTATTCGGTGAGGTCTGATCGATGAACGAGACGTAGAGGGAAGGTGACGGAGGCGCGCTGGCTGGCGCGCCGGCGTGGACCGATGCGGTCAAAAGCAGAAAAACGGCGGCGTATGGGAAGAGACGCAGCGTCCGGATGTGCATGCGAGACTGTCGATGCTCCTGGTGTTCCTGGCAATCCTGGGCTGGAGCGAAAATATCCGCCCTTCGACCGCGTGGTGAGCGGCAAGTGGGTGCATCAATCCGGGCGGGCTAAAACCTTTTTTCTAGCCAGCACAAAAGCGGCTTTTCTTCCGCGGGAGTTCCGGCATTCTTCGAGCCGGGATGAACGCAACGGGGGAGGGTTCCGTAACCGAAGTTGCTCCGACGCAACTGCTTTACAGACTGAACGACCGGCCGCCTTGGCGCGCCGCGCTGCTGGTCGGCGCGCAACACGTGCTGGCCATGTTCGTCGGCATCATCACGGTGCCGTTGCTCGTCGCGGCGGCGGCCGGGCTTTCACGCCAGGAAACCGCTTATCTCGTGAGCATGGCCCTGCTCGCTTCCGGGTTATCCACGTTTATTCAAGTGGGCGGAATTGGGCCCGTCGGCTCGCGGCTGCTGGCGGTGCAGGGAACGAGCTTTGCTTTCCTGTTGCCGCTGATCCAGGCAGGCAAAGCCGGCGGTCTGCCGCTGATGCTGGGGATGTCGCTCGCCTTCGCGCCGGTGGAAATCGTGCTGGCGCTCTTTTTGAATCGTTTGCGCAACGTGTTCACGCCGTTGGTCTCGGGAGTCGTCGTGCTGCTGTTGGGGCTATCGTTGATTCCGGTGGGCGTGAAGGGCATTGCGAGCGGCCTTGGCGGCGGCGTGCCGGCCTGGTCGGGGCTCGCGGTGGCGGCCGCGGTGATGGTGATCGTGCTGGCGATGAATGCCATGCATTCGCCCTGGGCGCGGATGGGCGCGGTGCCGGTGGCGCTGCTGGCGGGTTACGGCATCTGTCTTTTCCTGGGCAGCGGCAGCGCGGGCTCAAGCCGGCCTGCGGCGGGAACGGCCGCTTGGATTTATCTGCCCATCCCGTTTAAGTATGGGCTCAGTTTTCGCTGGGCGTACGCGCTGCCTTTTCTGTTCAGCTACCTCGTGACCACCCTGGAAACCTTGGGCGACGTGACCGCCACTTCCCAACTCTCCGGCGAACCCGTGGACGGGCCCATCTACTGGCGGCGCGTGCGGGGCGGAGTCTTGGGGGACAGCGTTAACTCCATTCTGGCGGCGGTGTGCAACTCATTTCCGAACACGACCTTCGCGCAGAATAACGGGATCATCCAGCTTACCGGGATTGCTTCGCGGCAGGTCGGCTATTGGGTTGGCGGCTTGCTTTGTTTGCTGGGCTTGTTGCCGGGAGTCAGCCGCTGGGTGGCGTTCATCCCCGGGCCCGTGCTGGGAGCGGTGACCTGTCTGCTCTTTGGCTTTGTGGCCACGGCCGGCATCCGCATTCTGCAAAGGCTGGAACTCACCCATCGCGATCTTTTGATCGTCGCCTTCGGACTGGCCGCGGGCATCGGCGTCAGCGCTGCGCCCGAGGTGTTGGACCCGTTGCCGGAGACTTTGCGCGCGGTTTTCGCCAATGGCATCACCACGGGCGGGTTGGCCGCCTTGCTCCTCAACGCTTGCCTGCCGCTCGCTAGCCCGGCGGACGAACCCACGCCGGCGGATGTTTAGGAAGAGATTATGATGACAGACCGCCTCCGAATCACGTTTGCTCAACGCGCCGCCGCTCCTGGCTGCCCCGTTCACCTGATGAAAATCCGTGCCGCGTTACTTCTGACCACCTTGTTCCTGACGCCGGTCCTCGTCTCCATCGCCCAGGCGGCGCCGCCTTGGCCGGTCAAGGTCGTTATCATCACGACCTTTGAGGTCGGCAAAGACAGCGGCGACGTGGCCGGCGAGTTCCAGGACTGGTATGAGCGCGAACACCTCACCACGCGCTATGCGTTGCCGGCCGCTTACCACGATGCCTTTGCGAATGACGCGGGCGTCCTCGCCTTTGTCACCGGCGAAGGCACCGCGCACGCCGCCGCCTCGGTCATGGCGCTGGGCAATGATCCGCGCTTTGATTTCTCGCGGACGTACTGGCTGCTCGCGGGCATCGCCGGCGGAGATCCGGCCGACGCCAGCCTCGGGTCGGCCGCGTGGGCGGAGTGGGTGGTCGACGGCGATCTGGCGCATGAAATCGACGCGCGCGAGATGCCCAAGGATTGGGTCAGTCCGTTCATCCCGCTCGATAGCAGCTCGCCCTATCCCAAGGAACGCAAACACTCCTCGCTCAACGACGTGGTTTTCCATCTCAACGGCGACCTGCGCAATTGGGCTTACGAACTCACCAAGGACACGCCGCTGCTGGATAACGACCGCATGAAGACCAACCGCGCCCGCTACACAGACCATCCTAACGCGCAAAAGCCGCCGTTTGTGTTGAAGGGCGATAACCTGGCGTCGAGCACCTTTTGGCACGGCAAGCTCATGAACCAATGGGGCAACGCTTGGGTCAGCTACTGGACCGACGGCAAGGGCAACTACGCCACCACGGCGATGGAGGACACCGGCGCGATGCAGTCCTTGCACATGCTGTCCAACGCCGGGCGGGTCGATTTCGCCCGCGTGCTGGATCTGCGCACGGTGTCCAATTACGACAGCCAGCCGCCCGGCATGACGGCCGCCGAAAGCCTCGCGCAGGAAAACGCCGGCGATTATTCCGCGTTTGGCCCGGCGGTGGAGGCGGCTTACCGCGTCGGCAGCCGCGTGGTGCATGAGCTCACCGGCCACTGGGACAAATACGAGTCCACCCCGCCGCACTAACACCTCCTCTGCGCCCATGCTCGAACGGCTTTTTCACCTTCGCGAACAGCACACGGACATCCGCCGCGAAATGCTCGCGGGTGTGACCACTTTTGCGGCCATGGCTTACATCCTGGCCGTTAACCCGCTCATCCTTTCGGCGGCCGGCATGGACCGGGGCGCCGTCTTGAGCGCCACCGCCCTCGCCGCCGCCATTACGACCGCGGCGATGGGGCTGTGGACGAACTATCCGCTCGCCCTCGCGCCAGGCATGGGGTTAAACGCGTTTTTCGCGTTCACCATGTGCCTGAAGGAGGGTCTTTCCTGGCCGGCGGCGCTCGGGTTGGTGTTTTGGGAGGGCGTGCTGTTCCTGTTGCTCTCGGCCGGCGGGGTGCGGCAGCGCATCGTGGCGGCGATTCCGCCGAGTTTGAAGATCGCCATCGGCTGCGGCATCGGCCTGTTCATCGCGTTCATCGGCTTGAAGAACGGCGGCGTCATCGTCGCGGACCAAGCGACGTTTGTCGGCCTGGGCGATTTCCACCAACCGGCGGTTTGGCTGGTGCTGCTTGGCATCGTGCTGACGGCGATCCTAATCGGGCGCCAGGTGCGGGGCGCGATCATTCTTTCGGTGCTCATTTTGGCCGGCATTGGGCTGGTGACGCCGGCTTTGCCAGGCGCGCCGGTGGCGGGTCGCGTCACGAACTTGCCGGCGGCGGTGATGAGCGCGCCGTCCTCGCTCGCGCCGACGTTTTTGAAGTTCGACCTGAGCTTTCTTTTCACGCACTTCGCTCAGGCGTTGCCGTTGATGCTGACGTTGTTGCTGGTGGATCTCTTCGACAATCTCGGCACGTTGATTGCCGTCACCAAGCGAGCCGGGTTGCTGGACGCCGACGGTAATCTGCCGCGTCTGGGCCGCGTGTTTGCCGCGGATGCCGGGGCGGCCATGCTCGGCGCGACGCTCGGCACCTCGACGACGACGAGCTACATTGAATCGGCCACTGGCGTGGCGGCCGGTGGGCGCACCGGGTTGACCTCTCTGACGGTTTCCGTGCTGTTTCTGGCCGCGCTCTTTTTTACGCCGCTCATTCTGGCCATCCCGAGTGCCGCGACGGCGCCGGCGCTGGTCATCGTCGGCGTTTTCATGATGCAGAGCGTGACGGAGATCGACTGGACGGATTTCGCCATCGCGGTTCCCGCCCTGCTCACGATCCTGACCATGCCGCTGACGTTCTCGATTTCGGAGGGGATCGCGGTGGGTTTCTTCGTCTATGTGTTGGTGATGCTGGGCCTGGGCCGCGGGCGAGAGGTTTCCTGGCTGGCGTACGGTCTCGCCGCAGTGTTCGGGTTGCATTTCGCGACGCGCTAAAGCGAAACGCCAGGCGAACCGGTTCTCAAAAAATGGTAGGGAAGGGTCTCCGACCCCGGTCCCTGACTGTCTGGAAAGCAAGCCTGTGTATGGCGCGATCCGTTCCAGGTCCGTTTCCCAGACAGTCAGGGACCGGCTCAGGAGAGCCATCCCT
>CAXUFU010000081.1:0-1575 GCA_964250275.1 uncultured Chthoniobacterales bacterium
AGGTTGCACGCGATCCGCGCGGGTTTGCCATCGAGTTCTACACCGAGGACGGCAACTGGGATCTCGTCGGCAACAACATGCCCGTTTTCTTCATCCGCGACGCCATCAAGTTCCCGGATGTCATCCACTCGCTCAAGCCAGATCCGGTGACGTTCCGCCAGGAGCCGAACCGCATCTTCGACTTCATGAGCCAGACCCCGGAGGCGCAGCACATGCTGACTTTCCTCTTCAGCCCGCGCGGCATTCCCCGCTCCTACCGGCATCAGCAGGGTTTCGGCGTCAACACCTACAAGATGGTCAACGGCGACGGCCAGACGGTCCTGGTGAAGTACCACTTTCACCCCCGGTGCGGCGTCCACAGCTTCACGGAAGAAGAGGCCGGCAAGGTTCAGGCCAAGGACCTGGGCAGCGCGTCCAAGGATTTGTTCGATGCGATCAAGCGCGGCGATTATCCGCAATGGGATATGTTCGTCCAGATCATGGAGGATAACGAGCATCCCGAACTCGACTTCGATCCGCTCGACGACACGAAGATCTGGCCGGAAGACCAATTCCCCTTGCGCCGGGTCGGCACGTTGACCCTGAACCGCAACGTCGAAAACTTCTTCGCGGAAAACGAGCAGATCGCCATGGGCACCGGAGTGCTCGTCGACGGCCTGGATTTCTCGGACGATAAAATGCTCGTCGGCCGCACGTTCTCTTACTCGGACACCCAACGTCACCGCGTGGGCGCGAACTATCTGCAACTGCCCGTTAATTCGCCGAAGGGCGTCGGGCACGTCGCCACGAATCAGCGCGACGGCCAGATGGCTTACCGCGTGGACGTGGCGGGGCAGAATCCGCACGTGAACTACGAGCCGTCCATTCACGGCGGCCTGGAGGAGTCCTCCCGCCAGGAGCCGATCCATCAGCCGGAAATCACCGGCAAACTGACCCGCAGCGTGATTGACCGCCGCAACGACTACGCGCAGGCCCGCGGACGTTTCGTCACGATGAACGATTGGGAACGCGAGGATCTCATCGAGAACATGGGCAATCTGCTGGCCCAGTGCGAACGCGACGTGCAGGAGCGGATGCTCTGGCACTTCTTTCTGGTGCACGACGATTACGGCCACGGCGTGGCGCGTGCCTTGGGCATGACCGCCAAGGACGTGCGTGCCCTGCAGCCCCTGGCCAAGCAGGTGCTGACCGACGAAGATCAGCGCCGGCTGGAGAACCTCGGAGCCAACGGCGACGGCATGGACAAGTCGATGTACGGCCAGCCGACCGGCTCGGTGGAAACGCACCCGGCCAAAGCCGAAGATCTGCTGATGATGGCGGCGAAGCCCGATCCCCGCAACGGAGCCGAGAAGTAAATGGTAAGGGGAGCCCGGGGAGCCGCCCCTACCCAAGGTAGGGATGGCTCTCCGAGCCGGTCCCTTGCTGTCTGGCAGGCGTGCCATGCAGCTTCGCGCGCCGGCCAGGTTCCAAGCGCCCGGACAGTTGAGGACCGGAGAAGGCGTCCCCCGAGCCGTACCTGTGGAAGGTGAGGCGTTGACAAGAGTTGCGAACAACCCCATGCGTTTGGATGGGCAC
>CAXUFU010000081.1:1585-8913 GCA_964250275.1 uncultured Chthoniobacterales bacterium
TGGGGGGGGCGGGGCGCCCCCCACCGGTGGGGCCCTGAGGTTGGGGGCCCGTCCAAGTATTTGGAGGGACCGTATGGTCACGGATGGCTGTTAGAGCCGGTCCTTTGCTGTCTGGAGCGTCTCCAAAAAAATAGAACGCGATCGGTAAGTCCACGTTGGACAGACAACAAGGGACCGGCTCGGAGAGCCATCCCTACCTTTATTTTGGAATTACGCGGATCGCTTTTTGGACCGCTCCAGAAGCATGTGACATGTTTTCTGATGCTGCGTACGCTCTTAGCACTTGGCATCCTCTGCCTGCTCGCCGGCTGCGCGTCAGATGACGATGCAGCCACCTCCCATCGCGGGCACGGCCGGCACCATCACAACAACTCGGCGGACCCGAACGCCTCCGGCAGCCCCCGGCCCCAGAGCCTGACGCCGGTGAGCGTTCCTCCGGGCACCGTGACCAACAGTCCCGCGCTCCAGCAAGGCGCCGTTGACGCCATGGGCGATCCCAATCGCGACAACAACAATAGCAGCGGCGGCGGCGGCCAATGAGCCCGCGGGACTGGCGGCGGGGCCGGTGCATTCCCGTGGTTGCCTCCGGGCTTGGGATCACTTATACGGAACGACCACCCGTCGGATCCCAGCCTTCCAACCCCGCCCCAGGCCATGCCGCGCGCCTATCCGCCGACCAACTTGCAGCAGGACCGGCGCGGACCGCGGCTCGATTGGATCGGCGTGGTGGTGGCGATCGCCATCTTCGCGCTGATCTGGCTGGTCGTCTCGCTCAGCGGCGATATGCGCGTGCGCTTCGATGAAGTGCACCAGCCGGCGCTCTCGCTCGACCTGCACAAGATCCCCTACTACACCGCGCGCACGGTCCTGCGCATGTTCATCGCGTTCGGGGCGTCGCTGCTCTTTACCTTCGTCTACGGCTATGTCGCGGCGAAATCGCCGGCCGCGCGCAAGGTGATGTTGCCCGTGCTCGATATCTTGCAGTCGGTGCCAGTGCTGTCTTTTCTATCGATCACCGTGATGGGATTTATCGCGCTGTTTCCCGGCAGCCTGCTGGGCGTGGAGTGCGCCAGCATCTTTGCCATCTTCACCGCCCAGGCGTGGAACATGACCTTCGGCTTCTACCACTCGCTCGTGACGATCCCGCCCGAGCTGCAGGAAGCCGCGTCCGTCTACCGGCTCAACCGCTGGCAGCGCTTCGGCAAACTGGAACTGCCGGCCTCGGCCATCGGGCTGATGTGGAACTCGATGATGAGTTTCGGCGGCGGCTGGTTTTTCGTGGCGCAGAGCGAGGCCATCACCGTGCTGGGGAAAACCGTCAAGCTGCCTGGCTTGGGTTCTTACATGGTTACGGCGGTCGAACACGGTGACACGCGGGCGGCGGTCTACGCCATCGTGGCCATGGTGGTGACCATCGTCGTCATCGACCAATTGCTCTGGCGCCCGCTGGTGGCGTGGGCGGAGAAGTTTAAACTCGAGCAGACGGAATCGGCCGATACGCAGACCTCCTGGGTGCTGGACCTGATCCAGAGCTCGCTCCTCCTGCGCTGGCTCACCGAACACGTCTGGGAGCCGGTGGGCAGCGTGGTCGGCGCCTTTTTTTCCACAACCGCGAGCGTCTCCGAAAGCATCGGGGTGCGAACGCCTTCGCTCGTCCGGGGCGCGATGCGCGTCTTGGGCTGGCTCGCTTTGGCCAGCCTGGCTGCCTGGCTGCTCTACGGCCTCATTAGCCTTGGGCGCGCGGTCAAGACCGAGATGAATGCCGGTGAGATGCTGCGCATCTGCTGGCTGGGCGTCCTGACCTTCCTGCGCGTGCTCTCGATGACCGTCCTGGCCACGCTCATCTGGACGCCGATCGGGGTCTGGATCGGTTCCAAGCCCAAGGTGGCTCGCGTGGCGCAGCCGTTGGCACAGATCGCCGCGTCTTTCCCGACCAACATGACGTTCCCGTTCATCGTGGCGTTCTTCATCGCCAGCGGGATCTCCATTAACTACGGCAGCGTGTTGCTCATCGCCCTGGGCACGCAGTGGTACATTCTCTTTAACGTCATCGCCGGTGCCATGGGTATCCCGACTGACTTGAAGGAGGCGTCCGGTATCTTCGGCCTGCACCGTTGGAAGCTCTGGAAGACGCTCATTATCCCGGCGATCTTTCCGTTTTGGGTGACTGGCGCGGTGACCGCCGCCGGCGGCGCCTGGAACGCCAGCATTGTCGCGGAAGTGGCGAGTTGGGGGAAAGACAAGCTGGTGGCCAATGGGCTCGGCGCTTACATTGCGGAAGCGATGAACCGAAACGACAAGCCGGCCCTTTACTTCGCCACGGTAGTGATGGCGATCTTCGTGGTCTGCATCAACCGGTTGCTCTGGCGGCCGTTGTACAACCTGGCCGAGCGCCGCTATAAACTGGCTTAACCGGCGACTTGGAGGGAGACAAAATACCTATGCCTGTTTCATCCCCGCCGAACGGCACGGTTGCCGCACCTTTGGCCGCGCCGGTCCCGGCGCAACCCGGCGAACACAAGACGCCGCTGATCGAGTTGCTCAACGTCTCGAAAGCGTTCGCGACCGGCAAACAGTCGCCGGTGACCATCCTCGACCAGGTCAACCTGCAAGTGGGTGAGGGCGAGATGCTGGCGCTGCTGGGCCAGTCAGGCTCGGGCAAATCCACCATCCTGCGGCTGATGGCGGGCCTGGCGCAACCCTCCAGCGGGCAAGTGCATTATCATGGCCAGGTGCTCACGGGCGTCAACCGCGGTTTGTCGATCGTTTTTCAAAGCTTCGCGCTTTACCCTTGGCTGACCGTCTCCGAGAACGTCGAGATCGGGCTGACGGGCCAGCGGCTCACCCGCCAGCAAAAGGAAGACGAGGTCGAGCGGGTGTTGGATTTGATCGGCCTCTCCGGGTACGAGAACGCCTACCCCAAGGAACTGAGTGGGGGGATGCGCCAGCGGGTTGGTTTTGCCCGTGCCATCGTGGCCCGGCCGGAGGTGCTGTGCATGGACGAAGCCTTTAGCGCTCTAGACGTGCTGACGGCCGAAAATCTGCGCACGGAAGTCGTCAATCTGTGGCGGGATCGCCAGGCCGAAGGGGGAACGATCAAGAGCATTTTCTTCGTCACGCACAACATCGCGGAAGCGGTTTTCATGGCGACTCGGATCGTCATTATTTCCTCGCACCCGGGCCGGATTAAGCATGTGATCGAGAACGCGCTGCCCTATCCGCGGGATGTTAATTCCAAGGGGTTTCAGGCGCTGGTGGATCAGATTCACGCTGCGATCGTGGCGCTGGCCTTGCCGGATGAGCCCATCCCGGCCCCACCGTCAGCCCACCCAGAGGAGGGTACCAAGCAGACGCCAGCGATTGTGGCGCCCACCCGGCCGGGGCACATTGAGTCCATTCCGCACGTGTCGGTCGGCCGCATTTCGGGTCTTTTGGAGATCCTGGAGGACAGCACCGAGACGGTGGATCTGTTTGAACTGAGCCTGCGCATTGGCAAGGAGTTCGGCGAAACGATCAGCATCGTCAAAGCGGCCGAGATGCTCGACCTGGTGGACACGCCCAAGCAGGAGGTTTTCCTGACTGACCTCGGCCGCGAATACCTGGCGGGCGATCAAGCACGGCGCAAGGAGATATTCGCCCGGCAGATTCTGCAACTGCGCTTGTTCCAGTTGATCACGGGATCGTTGCACAAGGCCGGCAAGCCGGTGGATGCCGACGTGATCCTGCAAGAGTTAGCCATCTTGTTGCCCTACGATCAGCCCGAGAAACTTTTCGAGACGATCATCGCCTGGGGACGTTACGCCGAGCTGATCGATTACGATCAAGACACGCACACGATCTTTGAGCAGGAGGAAGAGGAAGCTGCTGGCGCTGAGGCTGAATAGGCCACAAAGCCGCCATCGTTAACAAAGGTAGGGATGGCTCTCCGAGCCGGTCCAAAAGTGTCTGGTCTCGAATGCCGTCAAGCCGTCGGCGGTGAGTAAAGGCAACCACGATCCTGGGCTTTCGCAGCGAGAAGTTTCGCCTTCTTATCTTGCTCGCTTTTAGAACAACCCGTGAAATCAATGATCGCGTGTTCGGCAAACTTCCCTGCCACGTCCGCACGCGCCGCGAGTCCGACGGCTGCCGCCTCGCTTACCGCGACAGCCCAAACTCCAGCGGACTCTAGAGCTAGCTGCTCAGCGTAGTGACGATAGGATGCTTCCGGCTTGATCAGGTCGCCGTCATAGACGGAGAGCAAGTTCTCATCCCTTGGAAAAGGGCGGAATGCAACGCTCAACAGGTGACCGTCCCTCCAGAAGGTTGGATGCACTTGCCGAAGAAGAAGAGTGTCCGGCTGCACAAAGGATTACACGTATCGCCGAACGAAGGCATACAGGGCCGGCCAGGAATCCGGCTGGTCCAGGTCCCCTTCTGCTTCGCAGACATCACCACTCTCGAGGTTCACCGCTTGGCACTCTGCTTGATGATCCGGCAAAAGGATTTCTACCGAAACGCGCACAGGAGACCGAACCCACTCCATAAACAAACCACCTTCAGGTGTCGGAGCGACGCTGGGAAGCGGCAGATCCTCCGGAAACGTCGCGTCCAGTTGATCCCGCACCCACCCCAAGGCCAACTTGTCCGGGGCCTTGCTCGATCCACCAAGCCAGCCGTCTTCCAAGCTGCCCAGTGCTTCGATTTGTCCAAACCGGGATCGGAGAGAAGTAGTCTTCATCGGCTCCGAAACCTAGCAGAAGTTGCGCATGATGCATTCCTCGCAAGAGGTTACCCATGTCTCCGGCCAGAACACGGAGAGTCAGCGCTACCTAGCTGACGAGTGCCGCGATCGCAGCCTGGTACACCGGGACCGCTGTCTCGATTCCGGTGACCGTGACGTTCATGTCGCGCAAGTGACCGTCCTGCAGGCCATAAACCCAACCGTGTATCGCCAACGCCTGGCCACGTTCCCAGGCGTCGCGCACGATGGTGGTCTGGCAAACGTGCGCCACCTGCTCGATCACGTTGAGCTCACACAACCGGTCCGCCGCCGCGGGCAAGTCAGCGCCAAAACCGGCGAGGTGCGCTTGATGTTTTTGGCGGACGTCCTGCACATGGCGCAACCAATTGTCGCTCAGGCCCAAGCGGTCCCCCCGCAAAGCGGCCTGCACTCCGCCGCAACCATAATGCCCGCACACGATGATGTGGCGTACTTTCAAGGCATCGACCGCGAACTGCATGACCGATAAACAGTTCAGGTCCGTGTGCACGACCTGATTGGCAATGTTCCGGTGGACGAACAACTCGCCGGGCAACAGATCCACGATCTGATTGGCCGGCACGCGGCTGTCGGAACAACCAATCCACAGGTAAGCAGGCGATTGCTGAGCGGCCAGCGCGGTAAAGAAATCCGCTTTGTCCCGCCGCATGCGGTTGGCCCACGCCTGATTGTTCTCGAAAAGATGCTGTAGCTCAGACATACATCCCTGGGTTAGCCTGGCGCAGCGCCGGCGCGATAATGCAGGACTCTGACCTTCTCCAGGGTCACAAGCGCGCCCGTGGCGGAAAGCCATTCGTCCAGTTTGGGCAGGAACCCGTTGATCTTCTCTGCACTGTCCACCATCTCGATCAGCATCGGCAGGTCCAGGGAAAGCTGGAGGATTTTTTCGGTGTGGATGTGGCTGGATTTGCCAAAGCCCATCGGGCAACGCAGCACTGTCGCGCCGGCCATTTGCAGCTCACGCGCTTGTTTGACGATGTACTCATAGAGCGGCTGATGTTGATAGCGATCCGATTCGCCGATAAAAATGCGCAGCAGCAGGGCGTCTTCGGGGATTTGCATGCGTACGTGGGCTCAAGGCCGGTGGTTGAGGGCCGCCGCGCAAACGGTGCCCAGCCAGACAGCCGCCAGGCAGAAAACCAGCGAGCCGACCGCGTTCAGGCTGCCCTGGATCCATTCACCGTCGCGGAGGAGAGCCAGCGTCTGCAAGCTGAACGAGGAAAAAGTGGTATAGCCACCGCAAACACCAACGGTCACAAAAATGCGCCAGTCGGGGCTGACCAACAAGCGTCCGCCAGAAGAGGTCAACGCGAAAAACAGGCCGATGATGTAGGACCCCGTGACGTTCACGAAGAGCGTACCCCAAGGGAAGGTCCCGCCTAGCAGCCGCGCCAGCCAGAGCGAGCAGCCGTAGCGCGCCATGCCGCCGATGGCGCTGCCCAAGCCAACAATCAGAACGGTCAGCATGGTTCGATGCCTTGATGCTGCCGAAGTGACCTGCCGGACGAACAGAGATCCTGCGTAAGACTGACGAGAAGAAGCTGCACTAGGAAACGTGTACCAGAGCCAAATACCATTGCACAAGCCACGGCCCGGCGAAGACCCAGAGGAGAGCGCCCAGCGAAAGATAAGGCCCGAACGGCACCCGCAACGACCTCGCCTTGGGACCGAACAACAACAGCCCCAGGCCGCAGACCGAGCCGATGAGCGAAGCGGCCGCGATGGTAAAAAAGACCGCCTGCCAACCCAGGAATGCACCAATGCCAGCGATGAATTTCACGTCGCCGAGGCCCATGGCCTCCCGGGGAAAGACAAACTCGCGCAACGTCCCGGAAAATGCGTCCACGGCTTCGAGCGGGTAAACCGTTCCCGCCATCTCCACGCGATCAAAAAAACAGTGCAACACCGCCGCGCCGCGTTCTTGCCCGGCCAGCAACAGTTGGTCGCACGCGAGCACCAGTTCGTCCTTTTCGCGGCTGAAAAAATCGCTCCAAAGATCGACCTCGGCGCCGATGGTCAATTCCGCGTCGCCCGCGCCGTTGGGCCGCCAGGCAAACGGTTGCGGCTCAGGCAGCACCACCCGTTTGCGCCCGAAAGCCAGTTTGCCGGCCTCTACCACCGCTCGCAACGTTCCATAGCCCACCCCGGCGCCCACCAGCGACCACAGCAGCCCCCGCGCGTGCGACTCCTCACCCATGAGCTGTGGGATGGCCAGGCTCAAGAGCACGCCGGCCGCGATCGAGCCCAGCGTGATTTGGTCGGGGATAATGAAGTGATCGAAATCGATGAAGGTTGCAACGATCACCAGCGCGAGGAAGATCCAGTAAGGCGGCACCAGGATCCAGGCGGCGCTAAATTGGGTCCAGACCAGGAGAAACAGCACCGCGGTCAGTAGCTCGACGCACGGATAACGCACCGAGATGGGTTGGCGGCAGATGGCGCAGCGGCCGCGCAGCCACAGCCAGCTCACCAGCGGCAGGTTGTAATACCACGGGATCTGCGCGCGGCAGTGCGGACAGAACGAGCGCTTCGGTTCGTTGACCGAGAGCCCCAGTGGCAGCCGGTAGAT
>CAXUFU010000082.1:0-8849 GCA_964250275.1 uncultured Chthoniobacterales bacterium
CTTTGGATGCCGCTTCGCGGCCTTCGGCCGTCAAATGTGGATCGCCATGCCGTACGCCGCGCCGGTGGCCTCGTGGATCGCTTCGCTTAAGGTCGGGTGGGCGTGGATCGTCCCTTCGATATCCTCGTGGGTCGCTTCCAAATTGATCGCCAACCCGAGTTCGGCGATCAACTCCGTCGCTTCCGGCCCGATGATGTGCGCGCCGAGCACCTCCCCGTGCGGTTCGCCGAAAAGGATCTTTACAAAACCCTCCCCTTCGCCCACTGCCAGGGCCTTCCCGCTGGCCGCCTGGAACGGGAAACGGCCCACCTTGTACGCGATTTTCTGCTCCTTGGCCGCACGCTCCGTCAGACCCACGCTGGCCACCTGCGGCTGACAGTAAGTGCAACCAGGATAAACCGTTACCTTCTTGGGCTTGCCGCCATCGAACATCCCTTCGACCGCTTGCAGAGCTTCCCAGCTCGCCACATGCGCCAGCCACGGCGGCCCGATGATATCGCCGGCCGCATAAACCCCCGGCACGTTGGTCTGGTAGCTGTCGTCCGTCTGGACATACCCGCGCGCGTCGCGTTTGAACTCGAGCCCGCCGGGCAGCACGGGCGAGACGCCGATGGCTACCAGGAGCACATCCGCCTCAATCGTCTGCACGCCTTTGGCGTCACGGGCGGTTACTTTCACGCCCGCCGCCGTCAGCTCCGTCTTTTCGACGGTTGTCGCGGTGAGCACCTGGATGCCCTGCTTGCTGAAGTTCTTTTGCAGCGTGCTGCTGATATCTTCATCCTCCACCGGCAGAATCCGGGGCTGCATCTCGATGAGCGTAACTTTCGAGCCGAACGCGTTGAAAAAATAGCCGAACTCGACGCCGATGGCGCCGGCGCCCATGATGGCGATATGGCCGGGTTGCTTCTCGAGCACCATCGCCTGCCGGCTGCCGATCACCGTCGTGCCGTTGAACGGGAGATTTGGCAACGCGCGCGAGACGGTGCCCGTCGCCAGCAGGATTTTATCGCTCTCGAGGATCTCCTCGGTGCCATCGGCCTTTCTGGCCACCACCGTGCGGCCGTCGCGGAACGAAGCGTCACCCACAATATAGGCCACCTTGTTCTTCTTGAAGAGGAACTCGATCCCACCCGCGAGCTTGTTCGCCACGCCCCGGCTGCGGGAAATGACTTTGCTCCAATCGAAGGAAAGTTTCTCGAACGTGAAGCCGAAATCCGACGCCCGGTGGCGCATCAAATCGTAAAGCTCGGCGTTACGCAGGAGGGATTTCGTCGGGATGCAGCCCCAGTTCAGGCAGGTGCCCCCGGCTCGCTCTTTCTCGACACAGGCGACTTTCTTGCCGAGTTGCGCCGCTCGAATGGCCGCGACGTAGCCGGCCGGTCCGCCTCCAATGACGATCAGATCGTAAACCATAGGCTCGTATTATCACACGGACCGGCGCCAAACGCCAAGGCGGGGCGCAGTGCGGTCGCGCCGGAGCGGCGGTGAGGTTTGTGAACACCCCTGACAGTTGGACGGGCACGCTCCGTCGCGCCCCTGACTGTCTGCTGCTGCGGATGGAACGTTTACCTTAGAGCTGATCGCTAGCTGCCCGTCCTAAAGTCTGAGTGCGTCATCTGCTGGGGACGCCCCGTGGCCTCGGCTCGCTTGCCAGACAGTCAGGGACCGGGTCGGAGACCCATCCCTACCTTTTTAACTAGAGCAACAGCAGGAGCGGTTGCTCGAGCAAACGGCGCAGAGCGGCGAGAAACTGCGCCCCGAGCGCGCCGTCGATGACGCGGTGATCGCAACTCAAGCCAAGGTCGATCCGCTGCCCGGCGACGACTTCGCCCGCGGCGTTTACTACAGGCTTTTTCACAACGGCGCCAACCGAGAGAATCGCCGCCTGCGGCGGGTTGATGATGGCGTCGAAGCGATCGATGCCGTAGGAGCCAAGATTCGACACGGTAAACGTCCCGCCTTGGAACTCCTCCGGCTTGAGCTTGCGGTTGCGCGCGCGCACGGCGAAATCTTTCACCTGTAAACTGATCTCGCGCAGCGACTTAGACGAAGCGTCCTGGATGACGGGCGTCACCAGGCCATCGTCGATAGCTACCGCGACCGCCAGGTGCAAACTTCCAAACTCGACGATGGCATCGCCCGCAAACGACGCGTTAACCTTCGGTACTTCGGCCACTGCCACGGCCACCGCCTTCAAAATAAAATCGTTGACGCTAAACTTATTCCCACCTTGTTCACCGACCGCGTTGACCTCGGTGCGCAGCTTCATCAGCGGGCCGGCGTCAACTTCGATATGCAGATAAAAGTGCGGGATCTGCGTCTTACTCGCCAACAAACGTTCCGCGATAATTTTGCGCATCGAAGACAGCGGCAGGCGCTGCTCGGTGTTCGGCTCCAGTTTCGGCGGAGTCTTGCTGGCGGAAACGGGAGCGGTAGAAGGCACCGAAGGCTCTACTTTCGCTTGAGGAGCCGGGGCGGGCGGCGGAGTTTTGTGTCCGTTCCCGGAGGCGGCGGCAATGTCTTTTCGGATGATGCGCCCACCAGGACCGGTGCCCGCAATGCCGGCAAGATCGATACCCAGAGATGTCGCCACCTTGCGGGCCAGGGGCGACGCTTTCACGCGCCCTGAAGACGCCGTACTCGCCACGGGCGTCGTTGACGGTGCGTCGGACGCTTTCGCCGGCACGGCAGCGGCCTTGGCCGCAGCGGCGGCATCTTGGGTGGCTGACCCCGCCAGCGGCAAACCAGCCCCGGCCGCGACATCGTTGCCGATCCGCGCGATCTTGGTGCCAACCGCGACCTTGGTCCCTTCTTTAACGTAGAGCTCAGTCAAAACCCCATCCTCAAAGGCTTCCATTTCCATGGTGGCCTTGTCAGTTTCCACTTCCGCGATCACCTCGCCCATAGTCACGCTTTCGCCCTGCTTCTTCTTCCACGCCACGAGCGTACCCTCGGTCATGGTGTCGCTCAGCTTGGGCATCGTAATTTCGGCCATAAAAGAAGGGGGTGAAAAGCAAGGGCGCGGTTGTTCCATGTGGAACAACCTCTAAGCAAGAAACGGGACTAAACGGGACAGAGCTTCAGCGCAGCAGCCACGATCTTATCGGCGCTCGGCAGAACCGCTTTTTCCAAATCCTCGTTGTAGGGCATCGGGACTTCTTCCTGGGTCACGCGAGCCACGGGAGCATCCAACTCGTCAAAAATGTGTTGCTGGATCTGGTAGCACAATTCCGATCCAATCCCGCAGAACGGACGATCCTGCTCCGCGATCAGCACCCGGTGCGTCTTCGCCACTGACCGCAAGACCGCGTCGAGATCCAATGGCTTGATGGAACGAAGATCCAGCACTTCCGCATTGACGCCTTTGCCCTGCAGTTCCTCCGCCGCCGCCAGCGCCATGCGGACCGTCTGCGCATAAGCAATGATCGTCAGATCGGTGCCCACTCTGCCGATGGAAGCTTGCCCAAAAGGAATGAGCAACTCTTCGTCTTCCGGCTCGACCAGCCCCTTCGTGCTGTACAGAAGCTCGGATTCCAGCACCAGGACGGGGTTGTTGTCGCGGACAGCGCTTTTTAAGAGGCCCTTGGCATCGCGCGGGGTGGCTGGCGTGCAAATCTTCAGGCCCGGCACATTCGCGTACAAACACTCGGTTGCATGCGAATGGGTGGCACCCAACTGATGCGCGGGACCATTCGGTCCGCGAAACACGATCGGCACGTTAAACTGCCCACCGGACATGGTCAGCATGTTCGGCGCGTTGTTCACGATCTGATCGAACGCCACCAGCGAAAAGCTGAACGTCATGAATTCGATGATCGGCCGCAACCCCACCATCGCCGCTCCCACTCCCAGCCCCGCAAATCCCGCCTCGGCGATAGGAGCATCCAAGACGCGGCGCGCTCCAAAGCGATCCAACAATCCCTGGCTGACCTTGTACGCGCCATTGTATTCCGCCACCTCTTCGCCCATGAGGAAAACGTTCGGATCGCGCTCCATTTCCTCGGCAAGGGCTTCGTTGAGGGCTTGGCGGTAAGTGATTTCTCTCAAAGGATTGGCAGTAAAGGCTAATGCGGTTTGCTCGTATGAGACGGGGAAGTTCAGTTCCGGGAAGAGCCGGTGCTTCCGTCCACAAACGTGTAGCGGTAAAGATCGTCGACTGACGGCTCCGGACTCTCTTCCGCAAACTGGACCGCATCTTGAGTGATCTGCTTCGCGCGCTGATCCATCTCCTCCAGCGCCTCCTTGGTCAGCGCGCCTTCCTCGATCAGTTGCGCGCTTAATCGCGCGAGTGGATCCAAGCCGCGATACTTGTCGAGCTCCTCTTTGGTGCGGTAATTCGCCGGGTCGGACATCGAATGCCCGCGATAACGATAGGTGCGAATTTCCACGAAATAAGGCTGCGGCTCATGCCGCACGTGTTCGACGATCTCGCTCAAGGAATCCCGCACCACCCGGGCGTCCATCCCATCGATCACCGCCGTAGGCATGTCATAGCCCCGGCCGCGATTGGCGATTTCTTTGAGCGGGTTCGACCGATGGGCGTGAGTGCCCATCGAGAAAAAGTTATTCTCACAGATGAAGATCACCGGAAGTTTGTACAGCCCCGCGAGGTTTAACGCTTCATGGAACGCGCCAATATTGATCGCGCCATCACCGAAGAAGCAAAGCGTCACGCGATCTTCCTGTTTGTACTTGCTGGCAAAGGCGATCCCAGCCGCCAGCGGCACGTGCCCGCCGACGATGGCGTGTCCGCCGTACATAAAGTTCTCGCGATCAAAGTAATGCATCGAACCGCCCAAACCCTTCGAGCAACCTGTCGCCTTGCCAAAAAGCTCCGCCATGCAGGCGTTGGCGCTGGTACCCCGCGCCAGCGCATGGCCGTGATCGCGGTATGCCGTGATGAGATAATCATCGTGCCGTGTCGCCGCGACGGCCCCAACTACCACCGCCTCTTGGCCGATGTAAAGGTGGCAAAAGCCCCCGATGCGATCGCCCCTTTGGTACTGCTGAGCGGCACGTTCCTCAAACCGCCGGATGAGGAACATCTGCGCGAGCATTTCGCGCTCTTTCTCGTGTGCCAAGCTTTTATCCATAAGAAAGTCGCTCCTTTCGCCTCACCTTTTCCGCTCAACCCACGACGTGCCGCGCATCTCCAGCGCGCAACTGAGGGAAGGACGATTTCCTCCAGAGCTGCGCACGCTCCATGCAGGCGATAAACACGATAGAGTAGAGGACATCGCTGACAAGCGCGTTTCGATAGAAATAGTAGGAGGGAAGGTATCCGGGCAACCCAACCGTAAGCGCCTGCGCCAGCCCCGCTAAAGTCTGCGGATACCAGGCAGATCCCAGCCAGCAAAACGCAATGCTCACGACGTAAAACAAAGTAGAGCAGAATACGGTCCCGGAAAGCACAGCCAGCGGCCTGGCCAGCCCTGGATTACCGCGCAAGCCCATTCCAAACAGGCCGATCACCGCCAGCAAGAGGTAACGGGTAAACATCGCCCCAGTAAAGAAGCTGGCGCCATAATGCAGATCGATCACCCAGTCCGACAGCAAAAGGATGCCCAGGGGAATCACCAGGCTCCAGCGCCGCGGGAGGTAGACACCGGCGCATAGGGCGACCGCACTCAGAGGTGTGCACCCGACCAGCCAGGTCGAAGTGACGCCGGTATGCCAGCCGAGCAGCACGCGCAGCAGCGCGACAAGCGGGATGAGGCAGAGGGCAGGAAGCATCATGATGGCAGGGGATTATTGTTCCGCATGCCCGCGCCCTTGGCAAATGTAGAATTGGGCCGCGCCCTCGGAAACCGTGTATGCTGGAGGCAAATGTTCACCTATCCAAAACATTACGATGTTCTGGTGATTGGCGCGGGCCACGCGGGATTGGAAGCCGCTCTAGCCGCCGCGCGGATGGGCTGCCAGACACTTCTCCTGACGCAGAATCTAGACACCATCGGCCAGATGTCGTGCAACCCAGCCGTGGGTGGCCTGGCGAAGGGCCACATGGTCCGCGAAATCGACGCCCTGGGCGGGTTCATGGGCCTAAACGCCGACGCCACCGCAATCCAGTGCCGCATTCTTAATGCGTCCAAGGGTCCCAGCGTGCGCGGACCGCGCGTGCAATGCGATAAAAAGGCCTACCAATTCAGAGCGAAGTTCACCTGCGAAGAACAAGCCGGCCTGGATTTACAGCAGGGCAACGTTGCGCGGCTGTTGGTGCAAGGAGACCGGGTGTTTGGGGTGGAAACTCAGCTCGGCGTACGTTTAGAAGCGTCGTCGGTTATAGTGACGACAGGGACGTTCATGCGCGGGTTGTTGCACGTCGGCCAGCAGAACCAGTCCGGCGGTCGGATGGGCGATGCCGCTTCCAGTTTGAGCGACAGTTTGCGGGAACTCGGATTTGCGGTAGGCCGCTTCAAAACGGGTACGCCGTGCCGCTTGAACGGCCGCTCCATTGATTTTATGCGGTGTGAGCGCCACCCCGGCGACGAACGCCCGCAACCATTCAGTTTCTGGCCGGAGCGACTTGCCTCTGAGGGTAACGAGCTATTCACGCTCAACCATTGGAGCGACGGCGTGTTCCACGTGGAACAATTGGATTGCTGGACGACGCAGACGACGGCCGCCACCCACCAAATCATCCGAGAAAACCTGCATCTTTCGCCCATGTACTCGGGCACGATCGAAGGCGTCGGGCCGCGCTACTGCCCTTCGATCGAGGATAAGGTCGTGAAGTTCGCAGAGAAGGACAGTCACCAGCTTTTCCTTGAGCCGGAGGGGCGGCACACGCGCGAGTACTACGTCAACGGCATCTCGACGAGCCTGCCCTTCGAAGTTCAGTTGGCCTTCGTGCGGACGATACCCGGCCTGGAGGCAGCCGAAATCATTCGGCCCGGATATGCCGTCGAGTACGACTACTGCCCGCCAACCCAGCTCAGCGCGACGCTCGAGACCAAGCGCATCGGCGGCCTCTTCTTCGCCGGGCAGATAAATGGCACCTCCGGGTACGAGGAAGCCGCCGCGCAAGGGATTATCGCCGGGATCAATGCCGCGCTTTCCGTTCGCCAGCAGCCACCCTTCGTCCTGGAACGCTCCGAGGCGTACATCGGCGTGCTGATCGACGACTTGGTCACCCAAGGAACGAATGAACCCTATCGGATGTTTACCAGCCGGGCGGAACACAGACTCCTGCTGCGGGCGGACACGGCCGATGCGCGGCTAACGCCGAAGGCAAGGACACTCGGGTTGATCGGCGACGATCTGTGGCTTCCGTATCTGGAGAAAACAGCCACCCTGCAAACGGCTCACCTGTTTGCCAGCGGTACTCGGCTCGAGGGAACTACCATCGCCCAATGGCTGCGGCGTCCGGAGAACAACTCGCAGAGTTTACCCGCCGAACACCGCGAGCGTTTCGCGGCAGAAGTGTGGACCCGCGTGGAGACGGATCTCCGGTACGAAGGATATGTGAGGCGGCAGGAGGAGAGTGTAAGTCGCGCTCAGAACATGGAGAGCGCAGGTATTCCGGCAGAGTTTGATTTTGCGCAGATTAGCGGGCTCCGCACGGAAGCCCGCCAAAAGCTGGTTGCCATCGCGCCTCGCAATCTGGGTCAAGCCAGTCGAATTAGTGGGGTGACCCCTGCCGATGTCGCGCTGCTGGCAGTCTGGATGCAGAGACGGAGCCCCAGGCAGATCTAGCGGGACAATCCCGAAATCCCTATCGAAAGAAAGGTAGGGGCGGGCTCTCCGAGCCGTCCCTGACTGTCTGGCTGACGTGCCGCACCGATAGACCGTGCCAACGTAGGCGCACGTTCCCAGACCATATGGGACGGCTCGGAGAGCCCGCCCCTACCTTTTTTTGGTAGATTCGCCCTTGGCCCGAGCTAAAGCGAAATCCATTAGTGTTTGGGCGCTCCGCTGCCAAGAGAAACTGAGCGCATGCTCCCGACCTGCGGCTCCATACTGCTGCCGAAGCTGAGGCTCCGCAACAAATCTGCCAAGGGCCATACTCAGACCAGCCACATCTCCTTCGCTTACCAACAGCGCACTACGGCCTTCTTGCACCGCCTCGCCGACTCCGCCCGAAGCAAACGCCGCCACCGGGCAAGCGTAGTAACCTGCCTCCAACAGCGAAATCCCGAAGCCTTCGACACTGCGCGCCATGGTCTGGCTGGCCTGCGTGTAAATCGTGCACCGCTGATAAATCGCCGCGAGTGCCCGTTCATCGATGTCACCAAGAAACTCACACCGAATCTCTGCCGCCCGGCAAACGGCTTCGACCTGTCGCTGGTAAGCGGCATCGCCCTTGCCCACCAGGCGGTACACGATCCTCCGCCGCATCTCGACAGGAAGCATCGCAAGTGCCTGCGCGACTTGTAGTTGCCCTTTGCGCGGGTGGATGCGCGCTACGGTCAAGATCCGGATGGTCCCCTCAGTTTTTGCCGGGAAGTCGCTCGGCGGCCCCGTTAAATTTGCCGGCACCGCGCAAGGCGCCAGGCAAACGGCGGCGTTCGCGGGGAGCAAGCCGCTGCGGTTCGCCAACTCCCGCACATACAGCGAGGCAACCGCAAAGCCGGCGGCTCGGGCGTAAAAGCGGCGCGCTAAAGGACGCCACACCGGATGGCGCTCGAACTTCAGGAGTTCCGACCCATGGAAAAAACAGATAGCGCGTTGCACAGGAAAACGGCCTGCCGCGTGCAGCAAAAATGCGGCGAGATGGGCGCCAACGCTCATCAGCACAGGAACAGCCTGTTGTTGTTGCCACCGTCTGCGCACGGGATCGAGCCCGGCGGCAAAGCGCGCGATGCCGATTGGCGTCAGCCGCCCGCTGCACTTGAGGCGAACCACGGGAT
>CAXUFU010000083.1:0-4443 GCA_964250275.1 uncultured Chthoniobacterales bacterium
GCTTTGTAGCGGCGGTCAATAACCGTCGGCCACGTTGTGCCTCGGGCACGGCATCGACGGTCATAGACGCCGCTACAGCCGGAGCATTTGCCGGCCACAGTTTTGCTCAATACGCTCTACACCGCTGCCGGCCGCGTCGGGATCATGCCGGTCCGGCGGGCATAATTGAAAATCCCGCCCGCTTCGACCACTGGCCGCACCTCTCCAAGGGGTTTCAACGCGTAGACCGTCGCCCCGTGCGTGAGCGTGTCCTGCGAGAAATCTATCGTGACCTCGTCGCCGGTCCGCAGCACCTCGCAGAGCCGCTGCGGCGTTTCGTAAGGAAAAACCTCGCCTGTCGCAACGCTGTTGCGGAAGAAAATGCGCGCATACGTTTCCGCCACCACCGCCCGCACCCCAGCGGCGCCCAGGGCAATGGGCGCATGTTCGCGCGAGCTGCCGCAGCCGAAGTTCCGGCCGCCGATGACGATCTGGTACGGCGTCCGGCGTTCGCCCGGCGGGATGAACTTCACGGGATAACGATCGTCCGGCAAACCGATCAGCGCGTAGGTTCCCAGCTCCTCGTACTCGGACGGGTTGGTGGGCACCAGGGTCAGGTACTGCGCGGGAATAATTTGGTCGGTATCGATGTTATCGCCGACGACGAAGACGCGGGCGGTGAATTGATCGGACATAGATGACAGGTGCGGGGCGTGGATCGAAGGCAGAACGTACCCTGCCCACCCGGCGCTGTCGAGCAGCCCACCTCTGGAGCAGCCACGACGGTACGTATTTCGCTCGTCCCGGCGATTGACGGACAATCGGCTCGTCCACTAGAATCGAACCTGCCCGCGGCGAATCCTTCGAACCCTGTGAAAATAGTTTCGTGGAACGTCAATGGTGTCCGTTCCATTCTGCGCAAAGGTTTCCTCGACTACCTCGCCACCGAGCAGCCGGACGTTCTCTGTCTGCAAGAGACCAAAGCTCCGGCGGACGCTTTCGAGCCGCTGCTCGCCACCGCCTACGAGACGTTTTGGAACGTGGCCGAGCGCAAGGGCTACGCCGGCACCGCCGTTTTCACCAAAACCAAACCCTTATCCGTCCATCTCGGGCTCGACCTCCCCGAGCACGATCAGGAAGGGCGGGTCATCACGCTGGAATACGAATCTTTGTTCGTCGTAAACGTTTACGTCCCAAACTCCAAGCGGGACCTGAGCCGGCTGGCGTATCGCCAGACTTGGGACCGCGAGTTCCTCCAGTATTTGCGCCGGCTGGAGCGGCGCAAACCCGTCGTGTTTTGCGGCGATCTCAATGTGGCGCACACGGAACTCGATCTCGCCCGGCCCAAACAGAACGTCGGCACGCACGGCTTTACCGCCGAGGAACGCGCCGGCTTCGACGCCTTCGTCGATGCGGGGTTTATCGACACTTTCCGCGAATTTGAAAAGAGGGCAGGATTCTACACCTGGTGGAGCGTCATGACCGGGGCGCGCGCCAAGGATATCGGCTGGCGCATCGACTACGTGCTGATCTCCCCAGCCCTTCGACCCAAGCTCAAAGCCGCGTTTATCCGCAAGGACATCGGCGGCTCGGATCATTGTCCCGTGGGCATCGAACTGGACCTGCCATGAAGAACGAGCCGCTGCTCATCCGCCCGGCCGAACCGCGCGATGCCGAAGCCATCGCAGCCATTTACGCGCCGCACGTGACGGACGGGGTGGCCTCGTTTGAAGCGACCCCGCCGGACGCGGCCGAGATGCTCTCCCGCCTGCTCGAGATCACCTTGAAATACCCCTGGCTGGTCGCTGAGAAAGACGGTCAGGTCGTCGGTTACGCTCACGCCAGCGCCCACAACACCCGCGCGGCCTATTTGTGGTCGGTCAATGTCACGGTTTACATCAGCGCGGCGCATCATCGGGCGGGCGTGGGCCGGGCCCTTTATACGGTGCTCTTCGACTTGCTGCGGCGGCAAGGTTTTTACAACGCTTTCGGCGGCATCACCTTGCCAAACGCTGGCAGCGTGGGCTTGCACGAAGCGCTGGGCTTCCGGCTCGTCGGCGTGTACGAAGCCGTGGGATACAAGTTCGGCGCCTGGAGAGACGTCGGCTGGTGGCACCTGGCGCTGCAAGAGAAACCGGCAACCCCTCCTCCGCTGCCGTTCCTGCCGGACGAAGTGTCTTGAGCTTTGGCCCCTGCTCAAAACGCAAATGAGTCGGCCTGCTCCAGGCTGCGCGGAAGAGTGGCAAACTTTGTTCAAGAGGCGAACAACTCCGCCTGGATCGAGACCGGGGTGTTGGACGTGCGCCGGGCTTGTGCGGTTCTGTCCTTTGCTCCTGTCCCGCGGTCTTTGCCAGCGCGCTCGGCCGGCGCATCCTTGGGACGCGACCACTGATCCAGGATGCGCCGTTGTTGCGCCAGCTCCCGGCGTTGCCGGGAGAGAGTTGCCTCCAATTCCCGGCGAAGGCGCTTCTCCAAGGGCACATGGTAGGGCGTGAGGCTAAATCCCCAGGCCGGTTCACGTTTAGCGTCGCTGATGCTCCGTTGCAGGCTGCGCAGCGACCGCCTGAGTTCTTCGAGCGCGACCCGCATCTGCGAGAGACTCGCCTGGCCTGCGCCGGCTTCTTCCTGCATCTGGGTCAGGGCCAGCAAGGTCTCCAAGCGGTCCAGGTTCTTCGCCTGGTAAGCTTCCTGCACTTCGTGCCAAATGACGGAGACGGTGGCATCCGCGGCTGCTCGCAGGTCGGGGTGCAAACGGCGAACCAAGGTGCGATAAATCTCTTTCAAGCGAGCTTCGGCCGATATGGCTGCCGGCTTTTTTTCAACCTGGCTGCGAGCGGGCTCGGTCCGCTCTTCCTCTTCTTCGGCGATTGCCGCTTTGTATTGGGCGAACATCTCCTCGCTCTGCGCTTTGGACATGCGTTTCGGGTCCGCCCCCATACACCGGACGAACTCCTCGAATAATGCCCGGTGCATCTCTTCCGGCACACCATCCTCAACGTTTTCGCTGGGATCCGACCCTCCGTTCTCTTGCCCTCGGCCGCTCAGGTCGTCGAGATCGTCCGCTGGATCTGGATTGTCCCACTCTCGCTTCACCGCAGCGTAGGCCTTGCGATGATTGCGGTGATTGCCGCAGATCATCTCCAGCTCCACCTCTTCGATGAAAGCATCCTGCTGATCGAGCAGAAGTGCGTTCTCGCGCAACTCGGTCAGCAGTGGCCCGAAAGTGGCCGCCGTCCAGCGCGCAAACGCCGGCTCATCAATTTGCTCGTATCGCTGCCATTCGGCGCGCGCTTTATCGAGCTTGGCCAGCTCCCGTTTGCACTCCGCCGCCGCGCGCTGGCGCAAAGGAGCGTCGTTTACCAGGATAATGCGACGGTCAACGCTGGCGGCCGGGCGTTGCCTAGAGGGTTTGCTCGAGGGCTGGCGGCGTTTGGCGCGTCGCTTCATCGTGACGAGTATATTCTGGTGTTCGCCGGTGTAAATTCCGATCGAAAAAATCAACCCGTTCTTTTGCGGCTGGCCGCACTTTCCGGCAGGCTGCCGCGGCGGGTTTTGGCAGTCGGCGGGCGTCTGTTTTCCCGACACACAGTTCAATGGTCGAAGAATGGCGCGAACAGTGCAGAGCGCGGCCCTCAGGCGGCGGCCAAGGCACTCACCTCACTTGCGCCAGCCCGCGCGACACGCCTGCGCACAGCGGCACAACCAAGCAGCACCACTCCGCCGAGCACTGCCACGTTCCAACTCCCCGGCTCGGGTACCGTGGTGATGGTGAACGAGTCGGCATACTCCCCGAAATCGCCAAACGGAATACCCTGCCAACTTAAACTGATCGTGTCACCGGTGAGCGAGCTGACCAATCCGCCCCCGGGCGAAGTCGGATCTCCTCCGGCCGGAAACGTGTCCGCTCGAGGGACTTCTGTGAGCGTTGCTCCCGCGAACAGCGGGTCCGTAAACGTCTGGGTCCAGGGTATCGACCCCTCGTCTGCGAGGTAGAAAACGCTCAGCGTAGAATCGGTAAAATCTGCGGTGGCCGTGACGGGTTCGCCCCCCGCGAAGCCAAACTCGATCGCGCTGTCCGAGATCGGCACCGGGTCGCCGTAGTAGCACTCGTACATGGAGTTATCGCCCGGGTCATAGTCGTTTTGCGTCGAGCCGGCGTACGTAAAACTGCCGAAGACTTGCGAACCCACCAATGACGGCGACGTACTCGCGGCCGCGGTGTGGATCTCCGGACGATCGAGCTGTGTCGTGCTTCCCTGGTCGTCCACGAAGACCAGGTTGCCGCGGGCATCGGTCACCATCTCCGCCCGCGATTGCAGCGGAGCCCATGCAAATGCTAACCCAACGCCGCACAGAACGGTCGCCCCGGGCCAACCCGTAGAGCAAAGCCATGCCATTGCGCCGTTATGGCAGCATCAACACTTCCAGAAAAGAAAATTCCGCAAGCCTCCCGCAGGTAGTACC
>CAXUFU010000083.1:4453-8819 GCA_964250275.1 uncultured Chthoniobacterales bacterium
GCCTTCCTCGACAACCACCGCATCGCTGCCCAGTAGCTCGCCCACCATGTAACGCGTAAAGCGCCGGATGACGATGTTCTCGCCCAATTCGGTGATCTTCGCCGTTACCAGGTCGCGGATCGTCTGATGATCGGTTGCCTTGATGAAACCTTGCTCCAACAAGCACACTGTCCCGTAGAACTTCTCCAGCTTCCCTTCGACGATCTTGTCCATCACGTTCGCGGGTTTGCCGGCTACCTGGCTACGGGCAATATCGCGCTCCTTTTCCAGCAAAGCCGGCGGGACGTCTTCGCGGGAGAGGTAATGCGGATTAGCGGCCGCGATGTGCAGCGTGATGTCTTTGACGAACTCGCGGAAGACCTCGTTCTTCGCCACAAAATCCGTTTCGCAATTTACTTCCACCAGCACGCCCACTTTTCCTTGCAGGTGAATGTAAGAGGCGACCACGCCTTCCTTGGCCGCGCGCGATGCCCGCTTGCCGGCGCTCGCGATCCCCTTTTTGCGCAGGATCGTCTCGGCTTTGTCCAGGTCGCCGCCGGCTTCGGTCAGGGCGCGCTTGCAGTCCATCATCCCGGCGTTGGTCTTGTCGCGCAGGGTCTTAACGAGTTGGGGATTAACTTCTGACATAGAAAAATAACGTGTTGCAGGACGAGAGACTGTGCCCAAAAGCGGGGACAACTTCCGCCGCCGTGCTTTGCCGGCGTGCACACCCGCCAAACTTCTCCGCCCTAGGCGGAGACCGCGGTCATCGCTTCGCGCTCTGTCTTGGCGCCTTCGCCGCCGCCGGCGATGATGGCGTCCACCAGCTTCGACAGCACCACGCGGATCGCCCGGATGGCATCATCGTTGCCCGCGATGGGGTGGGTGATCAGCGTGGGATCGGCGTTCGTATCGACAATGGCCACTGTCGGGATCTTCAAACGCCGCGCTTCGGCGACAGCATTGGTCTCCCGCGCGGTATCGATGATGATGATGGCGTCCGGCAGACGGTCCATGTCGCGGATGCCTTGCAGATTACGGGTGAGCTTGGCGCCTTCACGTCCGAGAGCGGCCAGCTCCTGCTTGCCCATCATCTTGTACTCGGGCGCCTTCTCGATGTCTTCGATGTACTTGAGCCGGGCGATCGAACGGCGAATAGTCGCGAGGTTGGTCAGCGTCCCGCCGAGCCACCGCTGGTTGACGTAAAACTGGCCGCAAGCCTGCGCGGCTTCCTTGATGGCCTCTTGCGCCTGCTTTTTGCAGCCGACAAACAGCACCCGCCCCTTGCGGCGCGCGACCGAGCCGAGGAACTCCGTGGCCTCGTGCAGTTGCCGCACGGTCTCGCCGAGATTGATGATGTAGATGGCATTGCGCTGCTCGAAAATAAAAGGCTTCATCTTCGGGTTCCAGCGCTTGGTCTGGTGCCCAAAATGAACCCCTGCTTCCAGCAGCTCGGTCATCGCTTCAGTCGGCTGTATGTCTTCGTTCATGTTCTCGCTCCGGCAGCCATCCCGGCCGCCTTTCAGACTTTGATCTCTCTTGGGGACAAAAAAACCGGCGTCGGTCAAGACGCCGGCTTTGCTAGTTGTAAGCGGAGTTCGGCCGGAAATCAACCTAAGGCCGAGTGCAATTGTTCCTCGCCGTTGATCGGGTCGCCCACCGGTTCGCCGAGCTCGATGAGTTCCACATCGCGGTGCGCCGGGAAACCGGTGCCTGCCGGGATCAGGTGACCCATGATGACGTTCTCCTTGAACCCGCGCAGATTGTCCACCTTGCCCAGGGTCGCCGCTTCGGTCAGCACGCGCGTGGTGTCTTGGAACGACGCGGCCGAGATAAAGCTATCGGTCTCGAGCGACGCCTTGGTCACGCCTAGGAGCACCGGCACGCCTTCGGCCGGTTTGCCGCCCTGTTCGCCGACGCGCTTGTTCTCCGCTTCGAAGTCCAACCGGTCCACCTGGTCTCCCCACAAGAGGGTCGTGTCCCCAGGCTCGGTGATCTTCACCTTGCGCAGCATTTGGCGGACGATGATCTCAATGTGCTTGTCGTTGATCTCGACGCCTTGCAGCCGGTAAACTTCCTGCACCTCGTTAACGAGATGCTCCTGCAGATCTTGCGGCCCGCAGATATCGAGGATCTCGTGCGGCACAACGGCGCCTTCAGTCAGTTGCGAGCCCTTCTTCACAAAGTCGCCCTTGAAGACGATGATGTGCTTGCTCAACGGGATGAGATGCTCCTCTTCCACGCCGGTTTGGGCGTCTTTGAGGATCAGCTTGCGCTTGCCACGGACGGAACCGCCGATCTCGACGATGCCGTCGATCTTGGCGATCTCCGCCGCATCCTTCGGCCGCCGGGCCTCGAACAATTCCGCCACGCGCGGCAGACCGCCCGTGATGTCCTTGGTCTTGGCGATTTTGCGCGGCGTCTTGGCGAGCAACGCGCCGGCCTGAACCCGCTTGCCTTCGTCCACGATGACGTGGGCGCCGGCCGGGATCGAGTAACTGGCGATGACATCGCCTTTGTCGCCGAGCAGGACAATCTGCGGATGCAAATCTTCCTTGTGCTCGATGACGACCGTACCCATTACGCCCGTCGCTTCATCGATCTCGCGCTTCATGGTCACGCCCGGGATCATGTCGCGGAAATCCACGCGGCCGGATTTCTCCGTCAGGATCGGCACGTTGTACGGATCCCATTGCACGAACGTCTCGCCCTTCTTGATCGCGGCGCCTTCGGCCACGCTGATGACCGAGCCGATGATCATCGCGTAACGCTCGATCTCGCGGCCTTCCTTGTTGTGGACGGTGATCGCGCCGTTCTTGTTGAGCACGATGAAGTTGCCTTCGAGCGACTGCACGGTGCGCAGATCGTGGAATTGCACGGTGCCATCGTTCTTGGCTTTGATGATCGGCTGCTTGAACGTCTGGCTGGCCGTGCCGCCGATGTGGAACGTACGCATGGTCAACTGTGTGCCCGGTTCGCCGATGCTTTGCGCGGCGATGATGCCGACCGCCTCGCCCAGCTTGACCAGCTTGCCCGTGGCCAGGTTGCGGCCGTAGCAGAGGGCACAAACGCCCCGCAGGCTCTCGCACGTCAGCACGGACCGGATCTTCAATTGCTCGACGCCCATCTTGACCACGGCGGCTGCCACCGGCTCGTCGATGAGATCGCCGGCTTTGATCAAGTTCTTCTTCGTCACCGAATCAATCACGTTCTCGCAACTGACGCGGCCCGCGATGCGGGTGCTCAGGTCGACGACTTCTTCGTCGCCTTCGTAGATCGATTTGACCACGATACCGTTAACCGTGCCGCAATCGAGATCGGTGATAATGACGTTTTGCGAGGCATCGACCAGCTTGTGGGTCAGGTAGCCGGAATCTGCCGTCTTGAGCGCGGTATCGGCCAGGCCTTTGCGCGCGCCGTGGGTGGAGATGAAGTATTCGAGCACGGACAACCCCTCGCGGAAGTTCGAGGTGATGGGCTGCTCGATGATTTCGCCCGAAGGCTTGGCCATCAGGCCGCGCATGCCCGCGAGCTGCTTGAGTTGCTGCCGGTTGCCGCGGGCGCCGCTATCGACCGCCATGAACACCGGGTTAACCTCTTTTCGGCCCTCGTTGTGCTCGAGCGTGCGGAATAGCACGTTGGAGATTTCTTCGCCGGCGTGAGTCCAGATGTCGACGATTTTATTATAACGCTCGCCATCGGTGATGATGCCGCGGCGGCGCTGCTTCTCGACGTCGGCGATTTGCTTGTAGGCGCGCTCGAGTTCCACCTTCTTCTCGACCGGAATGATCATGTCGAAGATGCCGATGGAAATACCCGCGCGGGTCGCCTCGGTAAACCCGAGCGTCTTGAGCCGGTCCAAGGTCTCGACCGTGCCTTGCTGACCCGAAAGCTGATAGGTCTTGAGAATGATGTCGCTCAACTGCTTCTTGGCCGCGACCTTGTTGAAGAAACCCATGCCTTTCGGCCAGATCTGATTGAAGCGCACCCGGCCCGGGGTCGTCTCGATCACCTTTTTGTCCGCGTCGCCGAAGATGCTCTTCTCCTGGTAATCCGGGTTTTGAAAGCGGATCCTGTCGTGCGTCTTGATGGCGCCTTCGCTCATCGCGAACTCGACTTCATCGGCATTGGCGAACAAGGGCAGGCGCGCCTCGCTCGGCTTGCCCACGATGCGCGGCGTTTGCGTGATGTAGTAGCAGCCCAGGGTGATGTCCTGGCTGGGCGTGGTGATCGGCTTGCCGCTGGAGGGCGAGAAGATGTTGTTCGGCGCCAGCATCAGCATGCGCGCTTCCATTTGCGCCTCGACCGAAAGCGGCACGTGCACCGCCATCTGGTCGCCGTCGAAGTCCGCGTTGTAAGCGGTGCAGACGAGCGGATGGATGCGGAT
>CAXUFU010000084.1:0-8514 GCA_964250275.1 uncultured Chthoniobacterales bacterium
CCGTCGTGTCCCTGACTGTCCGCCGGTGGCCGAGACAATTTCGAGCACGACGGCGCGTGCCCGTCCAAGTATCTGGACTAGGTCAAATCGGGTGTTCGCAGGCGGGGATGAGCTGTCCATCCAGGTCGCCACTCGTCCGTGCTCCAGGCACTCGAAAAGTGCAGACACCGTCCGCACAATCTTTACCCTTTACTGGGGCATTCCTTGTTCATCCAGGGCGAGCGCGGTCCCGTGATAATTTAGGCCAGGAGCGTGGTAGGAAGAACTGGCGGGCCTAACAGAGGATGAGGCCACGGGAATCGCGGGGGAAAACGCGCCTGCGGAAGCGGGGCGGCTTCCGGTCGTTCTAGCGCCCGCGCCGGTGAAGTAATAGCCTCCGCCGCCAGTTCCACCAAGCCCAGCCCACGTCGGACCTTCATTCAGCCGCGAATGGAAGTTGCCGACAGTGTTCTGTCTGGCCATCAAAGCGCTCGACGAGTTAATGCCGTTGGCCATGCCCGCGTTCAGATCCTGTTCGGCTAGATCGGCGTATTGTTTGGTCTCGGCCAGATTTGCCGCGATCATGTTTTGAGCCTGCGCGTCGCTGGCCAGAAGCGCATCGGCTTCGTCCATATCGTGGGTCAGCAATTCCCGGCTCACCGCTGCCGTATAGCGGCCGTCTGTCACCATCACTTTGCCGGGCACAGGATCAAACGCCGCGTTCAGGGTTACTTCCTGTCCCGGCAAAAATCCGACTACTCCCTTGCGTGTTCTAAACGAGAAGTACCGGCGCAGATAGAAGACGTTGTCCGCCGATTGGCGACTCGGCCTCGGTGTTGTCTGCGGTGTCGCCTGCGCATTCCAATAGAGGTAGGTAGCGCCTCCGGCGAGGACGAGAATGGCGAGTAGTCTTTTCATAAAGTTCCAGGCCGAGCGTGAAGCGCTGCCGCGCATCACCAATCCTTAGCAGGGGCAAAAAAAATTACCCCTTGAAGAGCGAATAGTGAGGCCGGTGCTAGGACGTGGCAAGATTATCTTTTGCTTCTCTGCAATTTTGTTCCGGTGCCCGTCTGGGTTCGTTTTTGAGAAGTGACAGAGTGCCTGGAAACGTCTCGCGACAATCCACCGGCAACCCGAGCCGGCCTGCGTAGGTTCAGTCACCCATCGCGTCCAGTTACGCGATTGCTGCCACGGTGGCGCAATCGATGCTCTAAGCTGCGGCCTGGCACGCGGCTGAATGTTGCATCCGGAGTGGTACACTCCGCACGAAGGCTCAATTTGTTGCGCGTGCATTCGGGGACCGCAAAGGAATGCCGCCATGCCATTAACGAAACCACACGACGAGGCTGCTCGCCTCGAGGCGCTGGCCAGTTACGCGCTGCTCGACACCCCGCCGGAGCCGGAGTTCGAACAAATCACGCGGCTGGCCGCGAGGCTGTTCAATGTCCCTATCGCGCTGTTATCGCTGATGGACGCCGACCGGCTCTGGTTCAAATCGACCTACGGCTTGAACGCCTGCCAAGTCCCGCGGGACGGTACGTTCTGTGCCTATACAATCCAGCAGAACCACCCTTTCATCGTGCCGGACGCCGCCGGCGACGAACGGTTCGCCCACAATCCGATGGTCGCGGGTCCGCCCCACATCCGCTTCTATGCCGGGGCGCCTTTGACCACGCGGGAGGGGGCAAACCTCGGGGCACTCTGTTTGATCGACACGGTACCCAGAGACTTCAGCGCGGCTGACGCGGTTTCCCTCACGCAACTGGCCGCCATCGCCATGGCCGCCATCGAAGCGGGGCTGACCGAGGAGCGCTTGCGCCGGCAGATTGCGCTCAACGAGCAAACCACGGGAACGTTGCGGCTGGTGGAAGCCAGATATCAACGCACTGCGGAGAATACCGCGGGCTTGGTCTACCAACTCATCCAGCGAGCGGATGGCAGCGCGCATTTTCCCTTTGTCAGCGATGCCTGCCGCACCATCGTGGGGCTGGAGCCTACGCGGTTGCGGGAGGACGCGAGCGCGTACTTCGAGCTCATTCATCCGGAGGATCGGGCCGAGCTGGATCGCTTGATCGCCGAGTCGATCACCACGATGCAGCCCCTGCGGTGGGAAGGCCGCCACCATCTTCTCTCCGGCGAGGTGAAGTGGCTGCAGATCACCGCGCAACCGGTACCTGCACCGAACGGAGACATGTTCTGGGACGGCGGCGCCGTGGATGTCACCGTGCGCAAAGCGTCCGAGGATCGACTGCGCATGCTGGAGAGTTCGCTCGAGAACGCCAATGACGCGATCCTCATCACGGAAGCGGAGCCGGTAAATTTACCCGGCCCCCGGATCATCTACGCCAACAAGGCTTTTCTGCGGACCACGGGCTACACGGCGGAGGAGGTGCTCGGCCAAACCCCGCGCATCCTGCAGGGGCCGCGCACTGATCACCAAGCACGGGCCACCATCCGCCGCGCGCTCGAACGCTGGCGGCCGGTGCGCATTGAAGTGCTCAACTACCGCAAGGATGGCAGCGAGTTCTGGGTGGAACTGAACATCATGCCGGTGGCCAACGAAAAGGGCTGGTTTACCCATTGGGTCAGCGTGCAGCGGGATACCACTGCCCGCAAAGCCACCCAGGCGCAAATGGAGGAACAGGTGCGCCTGGCTGCTTTAGGCGCGCAGATCGGCTTGACCCTAACCGGTCCCGATCACTTGTCTGACGTGCTGCACCATTGCGCCGAGAGCATGGTCACGCATTTGGGCGCGGCTTTTGCCCGCATCTGGACCCTCAACGAAGCGACCGAGGTCCTGGAGTTGCAAGCCAGCGCCGGCCTCTACACGCACCTGGACGGACCGCATAGCCGCGTGCCGGTGGGCCAGTTCAAGATTGGGCTCATCGCCCAGGAACGCCGGCCGCACTTGACCAACGCGGTCATCGGAGATCCGCGGGTGGGCGACCAGGCTTGGGCCAAGGCAAATGGCATGGTCGCCTTCGCCGGGTATCCGCTGATCGTCGAAGACCGGTTGACCGGCGTGGTGGCGCTCTTTTCCCGCGAACCCCTATCCGAACCGGCTTTTCAGGCGCTGCAATCGATTTCCAACGCCATCGCCCTGGGCATCCAGCACCGGCAGGCCCAAACCGAACTCAAGCAAGGCGAGGAAGCGCTGCGCGAAGCGAAACACAAGGCCGAAGAAGCACAGGCCGAGGCCGAGCGGGCGAACCTGGCCAAAAGTGAATTTCTCTCGCGCATGAGCCATGAATTGAGGACGCCGCTAAACGCGATCCTCGGGTTCGGCCAACTCCTGGAGATGGACGCCACCAGCGACGGCCAGCGCGCGAAGCTGGCGCATATCCTCAAAGGGGGCAATCACTTGCTTGGACTGATCAACGAGGTGCTGGATATCGCGCGCATCGAAAGCGGGCAGATCGATCTGACCTTGGAAACCATTAAAGTGGCGGAGGTGTGTGATGAGGCGGCGGAGCTGATCCAGCCATTGGCTGCCCAGCGCAACATTCGGATCAGCCATTGTACCGGCAGCGCGCGAGGTGGCGCGGTGCGCGCGGATCGGCAGCGCCTGCGGCAGGTGGTGCTCAACCTCCTTTCCAACGCGGTCAAGTACAACCGGGCGGGAGGCACCGTCGCCCTCTCCTGTGTCCCGGCCGCTCGAGCCGGCGTCCTGCATCTGGCGGTCACCGACACCGGTCCGGGCATTTCGCCGGCGGGCCTGCGGAAACTCTTCACGCCCTTTGAACGCCTGGGAGCGGAGCAAAGCAGCGTGGAAGGGACCGGCATCGGGCTGGCGCTTTCCAAGAGCCTGGTCGAAGCCATGGGCGGCAGCATCGGCGTCGATAGCAGCGAGGGCCATGGCAGCACGTTCTACCTGGAGCTACCGAGTGCCGAGAGCCAGGCGCCCGCCGCCGAGTTGCCGGTGGCAGCCGTGCGGGAGATGCCGTCCGAGACCGCGTCGACCGTCCTATACGTCGAAGACAACCAATCGAATTACGCCTTGGTGGAACTGGCTTTAGAGTCGCAGCGGCCAGCCATCCGGTTACTCGGCGCCACCCTTGGCCGGCAGGGTTTGGCCTTGGCCCGCGAACGCCGGCCGCAACTGATCCTGCTCGACATGGGCTTGCCTGATCTGGGCGGCGAAGAAATTTTGCAGCAGTTGCAAGCCGATGCACTCACCCGCGCCATCCCCGTGGTGATGGTCAGCGCCGACGCCACGGAGGGGCAAGCGCGCCGCTTACTGGATCTCGGGGCGCGGGCGTACGTGACCAAACCCCTGAAAATCGGCGCCTTTATCCGCACGATCGATGAAATGCTGGCGGGCGAAGCAGAACTGGCCAGCCATTGAAGCGCGTTCGATGGCGTGAGAGCTGCCCAGATATGGGGTGGGTGCCACACGTGCTTTACGTCTGCTTGGTCCAATGCGCGAGCCAGTCGACGAGGGCCTGCGGCGTCATTGCTCGAGCGTCGGAGAGCTCCTCGCGTTGATCTGCATCCACCAGCGCGCCATTCGCATCCAGGACCAGAATGGTGGGGACCCCCTTCGGCTTTGGAGCGCCGAAGCGGGCAGGGATCTCGAGGTTTTTGTCGAAGCGGCCTACGTCGACGAACACAATCTCGAAGTTGGTCTCGACGAAGGTCTTGACCGCCGGGATGTCCAGCACGCCGGCCAGAAACCGGCAGTCCCCGCACCAGTTGCCGCCCAGGTCGAGCAGCACGCGTTTGCCGGAAAGTTTGGCCCTGGCGAGGGCCGCGTCGACCTCGGCTGAGGCGTTGGCGGTCTCGTTGTAAGGCTTGGGCAAGGGCTGATGCAAGTCGGCCGCGGTCACTTGTGGCGGCGACGCCGGAGCAGCGGCCACGATGGGCCACGCCGCGGCAACCGCGCAAAGCGTGACGATCAAGGGGAGGGTCGGACAGGAGAGTTTCATAGTTTTTAAAGCCTGGGCACCGCGTCGGTTTTGGCGGGCAAAAGCGCCTGCGCTACAGAGCGGATGGCAGCGCAAACGCCACCGTCTCGTTCTGTACGCGATGATTCGTCCAAAAGCTGCTTCCGTCAAAAGCCAGTGAACGGCAGGCGAACGGGACGTGGGCAAGATCCTCGACGACTGGGTCAGCCTCTTCGAGATCGAGCCGCGCCACGTGCCAACTTTCACCGTCTTGCTCCGTGCCGCGAAGCACGTAGAGCCGGCCGTTGGCGAACACATGGCCGCAAATTTCCGCGCCGATGCCGATCATGCGCAGCACGTTGCCGTTTGCATCGAGTTGCAGCACCCGGTGCTTGTACCATTGGCTCAGGTAGAGAAATCCCGCCTGGTAGCTCAGGTAGGAACCGGTGAACTCCGGCAACGCGATGCGGTAGGAGGCGTCAAAACCCTGCCCGGGCTGATAACGGCGCAGGTAGCGGTCGTCCTGTTCACCCTCGCCCACGGTGCAGTAAAGGCCGTCCGGCGCCGCGGCGGCCGCCCAGGGGATCCCGGGTGTCGCTGTTTCTTCGACGATCCGCCAACTCTCGGCCTGCATGCCGTAGAGCCGGCAATCGTCGCGGGAGCCGATCCACAGGATGCCGTTGCGCCAGGCCAGCGCCTGCGGGGCGACGGCGGGACTCGGCAAGCGACGCGTTTCTACGATGGTGGGGAGGGGCGATTTCATGGGCTTTTCGCTTGAACTACTTCGTTTATATCAGATTTACAGCCGGACGAAGCGCTCCGCGACAGACGCGACGACCTGCTTCCCTCTCCCGCCAATGTCCCATATCATGGCGTGGATGAGCACGATCACGGTCATTCTCGAAGCGGATGTGGACGGCACTCTGCACTTACCGCTGCCAGCCGAGTTTCGCGAGGGGAAGGTACGGGTCACTGCTACGCTGGAACCGGCCCCGCTGGAGCTGGAAATCGGGAGTGAAGAAAAGAGAGCGACACCCAGGCCGGGCAGTCTGACCGGCTTCTGCATGACACCGGACTTCGATGAACCTTTGGAAGACTTCAGCGCAGGCTCAAAGTGAAGGAATCACGGTGGTCTCTCGCGACCCGTCTTTCCCGGCGTATGACGTGCCGGTGCTTTGGTAAAACGTCAAGGCTGTCCCACTCACTCCCAGAGGCCAGCTCTACAGCACCCGGAGCGTTGTCTCCGGGTCGAAGAGCCGGGCTTGGGCAGCGTCGAGCTGCAACCAGACCCATTGCTCCGCCTGATTGTGCTCGATGTAACGGTCCACCCGGCAAACCACGGAGTGCGGTCCAAGCCGGAGATGGATGAGGGTCTCCCCTCCCATGGGTTCAACGAGTTCGACCAGCGCGCGAGCACCCGGGCGCGGAGACCCCTCTGTCTCTAAAAAAATTTTCGTGTCTTCCGGGCGGATGCCCAAAACCACACGGCGGCCCGAGAAACCCTTGGCCGCCGAATCGGCGCTGAACTCACAGGTGCACGACTCGTAGTCCCGCGCCCGAAAAACTGGGCCCGATCCCGAGCCGTCCTCCAGTTGCCCCTCGATAAAGTTCATCGCCGGCGTACCCAGAAAACCGGCGACAAAGAGGTTCACCGGGTCCTTGTACAAAGCTAGCGGCGTATCGATCTGCTGGATCACGCCGTCTTTCATCACCACGATGCGATCGCCCATCGTCATGGCTTCGACCTGGTCGTGCGTGACGTAGATCATGGTGGCGCGCAGCCGCCGGTGGAGCTTGATGATCTCGCCACGCATTTGGACGCGCATTTTCGCGTCGAGATTGGATAGCGGCTCATCGAAAAGAAACACCTGCGGCTGCCGCACGATGGCCCGGCCCAAGGCCACGCGCTGGCGCTGCCCGCCGGAGAGCGCCTTCGGTTTGCGCCCGAGATAATCCGCGATCCCCAGCAGCGCGGATGTCTCCTGCACCCGCCGCTCGATCTCCGCGCGGGGCACCTTCCGCAGCTTGAGGCCAAAGGCGAGATTCTGGTACACGCTCATGTGCGGATAGAGCGCGTAATTTTGAAACACCATGGCAATATCGCGGTCTTTTGGTGGCACATCGTTGACCCGCCGGCCGCCGATGCAAACGTCGCCCTGCGAGATCTCCTCGAGCCCCGCGATCATGCGCAAGGTGGTCGATTTGCCGCAGCCGGAAGGGCCGACGAAGACCACGAACTCCCCATCGCCAATTTCCAGGTTGAACCGCTCGACGGCGGTCACGTCCTTGCCTTGTGCTCCAGCGTAGATTTTGGAGACGTTCCGCAGCGAGACTTGGGCCATGAGCGCAGAGAAAAAGGGGGGAGGGGGATGCGGGTCGGATTGGAAGCTAAAGCAGGAGTGAGGGCAAGGGGAAACCCCCTCGCACCGCGCAGCTAACGCCGGCTGATACCCGGATACGGGCACACATTATCCGGCTCGATGTGGACGAGCACGTCAGCCACCCGGTGTTCCGCGGTGCGCCCCGCGGCGTTGTCTTGATGGGCGCGGTGGTGGCGCGCGGCGCCCGTCAGCAACCCATCGCCGCCCACGTGCAGATCGACGTAAAAATCCAACCCCATTTTGCGCACCAGACATTTCTCGACCGTCGCCACGCCCGGCACGGCAGCGGCCGCGGCGCGCACCTGGCGCGCAATTTCCGGGTCCGGCGCGGAGTCCATGATTTCGGCGATGGCCGGCAGCATCAGCCGGTAGCCGTTGTAGCCGATGATGCCGCAGGCAAAAAGCGCGGCCCAAGCGTCCGCGCTGCCGCAGGCCGGTCCGCCCAGGCGGGCGATGAGGATGCCGGTAAACGCCGCGACGGACGTGATCGCATCGAAGCGATGGTGCCAGGCTTCCGTGCGTACGGCTGAGCTGGCGATCTTTTTGCCGGCGGCGTGCACGCGGCGAAAGAGCGCTTCCTTGACCGCGATCACGACCACCAGCACGCCGAGGGTTACCCAGGCCGGCAGCGCCCGGTGCGGCGAAAGGATCTCCCGCACGCTCAAGCCCGCCAGGACCAGCGCCGCGCCCGTCAGCCCGGACGAGACGAGCAGCGCGCTGATGGGCTCGGCTTTGCCGTGGCCGTAAGGGTGATCGGCATCCGGCGACTTGACCGCGTAACGCAAGCCGCCCCAGATCACGAGCGAACTGGCGACGTCCAGGCCGCTCTCCATGCCATCGGCGATGAGGGCGTACGAGTGGCCGAACGCGCCGGTAAGGATTTTAACCACGGCCAGCGCGGCGTTGACGCTGGCGCCTACCAGCGCCAGATGCTGCCCGTCGGTGGCGATGATTTGCGCGTTGGAAGCGGCATCACCGGACGCGCCGGATTTTATGAGAACGGAGGGTGCCACAGCGCAATCGGTGATTGTGACACATCTCGCGCCCGCCAAGGAAATAAAATGCGCGGGAACGGGTTTCTAGCCGTCGTGCAGCGACTCCAAAAAAAGGTAGGGGCGGGCTCTCCGAGCCGTCCCATTTGTTTTCGGATGCAGACGCGGCTTCACCTTAAGGAGGAGTGCTCCTCGAGGTGGTCTAAAACGGTCTGTCAGGCTGCGTCGGACACGCCTAAACGCCACCGAGTTCGGCGCGGTGACCAGACAGTCAGGGAC
>CAXUFU010000084.1:8524-8733 GCA_964250275.1 uncultured Chthoniobacterales bacterium
CCCCCCCGCGGGCGGCGGTCCCCCCCCCCCCGCGGCCCCCCCGCCCCCCCCCCGCCCCTACCTTATTTTTTTCGACGCTTCGCTGCTTGGCAGTCACTGACCGCCGCGGCTGTCGGCAGCGCTGGGCGCGGGCGCGCTGGCGGTCTTGGGCCGGGTACTCGTCCGCTCGCCGGCCAGCGCGCGCTCAAATCTCGGCGAAGTATGCGCGT